>JBGSKR010000579.1:0-2991 GCA_041741135.1 Mariniblastus sp. | reverse complement strand
CGACATCGCACTTCAAGGCGATTTTTCATCAGCCTACACCGACGGTGACAACCAATTTGTTATTCCCACCGATACGATGAAGAACACCGTGTATGCGATCGCTCGGTTGCATGGCGTCGATTCGATTGAATCGTTCGCTCAACATTTGGCGAATCATTTTTACGATTCGTTTGAGCATGTTTCGTCGGCTCGTGTTTCGGTCGTCGAACAATTGTGGCACCGCATCGATCATGATGGGGTGAAACACGGCCATGCTTTTATTGGCGGAGGCAGTGAACAGAACACGTGTTGCGCTGTCTCTTCTGACCACGGTGTTTCGCTCGAATCGGGATTGCGGGGTTTACAAGTTTTAAAAACCACCGAGTCCGGTTTTGTTGGGTACTTAAAGGACCAGTACACAACGTTGGAGGAAACCACGGATCGTATTTTTGCAACCACGATTACGGCGAACTGGCCGTGTCCGGATGTGCATCACGATTGGTGTCTCAGTCGCCGCGTGATTCGCGATTTGCTGTTGGATGTGTTCTGTCACACTTATAGTCCGTCGGTGCAAAAAACGTTGCATGAGATGGCGGGATCGGTGTTGGCGGCATGCGAAGAGATTGAGCAAATTTCTTTGGAGATGCCCAATCAGCATCACATCCTCGCGCCTCTGGAAAAAATGAATTTGCAAAACAACAATGATATTTTTGTCCCCACGCCCGAACCGTTTGGTGTAATCTCTGCCACCATTCGTCGTGCGCAATAGGAGTCGCGGGTCGTTGGATCAGTCGCCAGAAACGAACACCGGATCGCCTGAGGACGCATCAGAATTTGATGCTGATCGCGGGAGCTTTGTGATTGTCAGTGAGCGGGTGGTGACTCCCGCTGGCGAGATTTCAGCGGCGATTTGGATTGAGCATGGCATCATTCGAGAGGTCATCGCCAAAACGGAAGTTCCATCTGGGCTGACCGTGATCGATGTTGGCACCGCGATCATTTCTCCGGGGTTGATCGATGCACACGTGCATATCAACGAACCGGGGCGAACGGAGTGGGAAGGTTTCGCTTCGGCGACCGCTGCTGCGGCGGCTGGTGGCGTGACGACGTTGCTCGATATGCCGCTCAATAGCAGTCCGGTGACAACGGACTCAGAGGCACTCGAAGCAAAACGCGCAGCGGCGGCTGGGCAGTGTCGCGTGGATGTTGGCTGCTACGGTGGCGTCGTGCCGGGCAAGTTGAACGAGCTTCCCAAATTGCTCGGTGCTGGCGTGTTCGGGCTGAAGGCGTTTCTTTGTGATTCGGGTTTGGATGAGTTTCCGGCGGCGGGCGAGCGCGAGTTGCGAGATGCACTTGCGCTTTTGTCGGAGTCGAAGATTCCCTTGCTGGTTCATGCAGAATTGGTTCATGCAGAATTGGTTGATGCGGAGCCGGTTGATGCCACAGATTACAAGCTTCCTTGTCGACTTGAAGAAGTGGACGGACAAGAATGTCCATCCTACGGAACTGGGATCGAGACTGATTCTAAAGGCGTCGTCAATGGTCGATCGTACGCAGAATATGTCGCATCACGTCCGCCCGAGTTTGAGGTGAATGCAATTGAGATGTTGATTCGGCTTTGTCGTGAATTTCAGACACCGATTCACATCGTTCATTTGGCAACCAGTGCGGTACTGCCATTGATCGAGGCCGCCAAAAATGAAGGCTTGCCGATCTCGGTCGAGACATGTCCGCACTATTTGTATTTTTCAGCGGAACAAATTGAAGACGGCCAAACGCAATTCAAATGTGCGCCACCGATTCGCGACGCGGTCAATCGCGATGCACTGACTGCGGCGGTCACTCAAGGTTTGATCGAAACGATTGGCTCAGATCACTCGCCCTGCCCTGCCGAGCTGAAATGTTTGAAGACTGGTGATTTCAGCAAAGCTTGGGGCGGCGTTGCCGGTTTGCAGTTGACGTTGCCAGTCGCTTGGACGGTCGGGCAGCAGTTTGGCTGGACTCCGAAGATGTTGGCCGAACGTTTGTCAGCTCGCCCAGCAGAGATTTTCGGATTGGCGGATCGCAAAGGAAAAATTGCGCCGGGCTTCGATGCTGATTTAGTCGTCTGGGACCCAGAGACAACTTTTACGGTGCGCGGAAACGAACTGTATCATCGCCATCCGGTTACGCCGTATGAAGGTCGCGAGCTAATCGGAAGTGTGCGGAAAACGTTTTTACGCGGGCGACTGATTTTTGATGCCGATCGGGCAGCGAACCCATTGGTTGGCCAGCCTGCCGGTGAACTACTGGTTCGCGGGTCGCCATTCATGATTGCAAAGTGCTTGAACGAAATGCCAGAAAACCAGCGGCGATCGGTTTTGGAAACTTGTTGCGGATCCAGCCTGTGGGGGCAGCGGATGTTCGATGGTGGACCGTTTTCGAATGACCCCGAAGTGTTTGCTCGATCAGCGTTCGTTTGGCAGCAGGCACAAGAATCGGATTTGCTGGAAGCATTCGCGGCTCATCCTCAAATCGGCGACCTCGAAAGTTTGCAAAAGAAATGGACGAGTACTAAACAGCTTGCAGGACGCGAACAGGCTGGCGTGGATACAGCGGATGCGACGGTCTTGGCTCGATTGGCTGACGGCAATCGAGAGTATCTAAGAAAGTTTGGATTCATCTTCATCGTTTGCGCTAAGGGAAAATCGGCTGACGAAATGTTGGCGTTGTTAGAGCATCGCCTTCCGAACGACCGAGCCACTGAGTTAGCATTGGCGGCGGCGGAACAACTGAAAATCACGCACCTTCGTTTAAGGAAGCTGGTATCATGAGCAAAATTACTTCGCATGTTCTCGACACATCGCTCGGCGTTCCGGCTGGTGGAATTGCTGTTGAGCTGGAGTTTAACCGAGCCAACGACTTGCAACCGAGATGGGAAAGCATCGGCCAATCGATCACGGACTCCGACGGTCGCGTGAAAGATTTAGCGGTTGATCATTCTCACAGCGGTCATTTTCGAATTAGTTTTTT
>JBGSKR010000578.1:0-3227 GCA_041741135.1 Mariniblastus sp. | reverse complement strand
TTGATTGTCGGCAGCGGTGCTGAAGACTTGTTTCTTTTCGGTCGGGATCGTGGTGTTGCGTTCGACTAGTGCCGTGAGCACGCCGCCTTCGGTTTCGATACCGAGAGTCAGCGGTGTCACGTCGAGCAAAAGAACGTCTTTGCGGTCACC
This sequence comes from Mariniblastus sp., assembly GCA_041741135.1. Classification (GTDB taxonomy): domain Bacteria; phylum Planctomycetota; class Planctomycetia; order Pirellulales; family Pirellulaceae; genus Mariniblastus. Next base: position 3,077 of record JBGSKR010000578.1, on the reverse strand, counting down.
CGCGAGCACGGCACCTTGAATCGCGGCACCGATGGCGACAACTTCGTCCGGGTTCACACCTTTGTGAGGTTCTTTGCCGAAGATGCCTTTAACCATCGCTTGAACTTTGGGGACGCGAGTCGAACCACCGACCAACACGATTTCGTGAATATCTTTAGGCGAAAGTTTCGCGTCCTTGAGCGCTTGTTGAACCGGCGTTCGGCAGCGTTCAACCAGTGGATCGATCAGCTCTTCAAATTTTGCTCGCGAGATGTTCATCTGCAAGTGTTTTGGGCCGCTCGCGTCCGCCGTGATGAACGGGAGGTTGATGTCCGAGGCTTGGGCGGAGCTAAGTTCCTTCTTGGCTTTCTCGCAAGATTCTTGCAGGCGTTGAAGCGCCATGGTGTCTTTTCGCAAATCAACACCGCTGGTTTTTTTGAATTCGTCGGCGACGTAGTGGATCAGGACTTCGTCGAAATCGTCACCACCGAGATGCGTGTCGCCGCTGGTGCTGATTACTTCGAAGACCTTCATGCCGTCATCGTCGTTCAGTTCGAGGACTGAAACGTCAAACGTTCCACCACCAAGGTCGAAGACCACGATCTTTTGTTCTTTTTGAGCTTTGTCGAGACCGTAAGCCATCGCGGCGGCGGTTGGTTCGTTGATGATCCGTGCGACTTCGAGTCCCGCGATTTGACCGGCGTCTTTGGTGGCTTGTCGTTGGGCGTCGTTAAAGTAAGCCGGCACCGTGATGACGGCTTTGTTGACCTTGTGACCGAGATAGGATTCGGCGGCTTCTTTGAGTTTGCGGAGAGTTTTGGCCGAAATTTCTGGCGGCGTGTATTCTTTGTCGCCGATGCCGATTTTGACATACTCATCGGCACCGCCTTTAATTTGGTAAGGCACCATTTTCTCTTCGCCACCAACTTCGCTGTGGCGGCGACCCATGAAACGTTTCACCGAATAGATGGTGCGAGTTGGGTTGGTCACGCGTTGGTTACGTGCGGGAGCACCAACGATGGTCTCGCCGTTTTCGGTGAACGCGATCACGCTGGGGGTGGTGCGATCGCCTTCTTGGTTGGCGATCACGGTCGGCTCGTTGCCGTCCATTACCGCTACGACGGAGTTGGTGGTACCGAGATCAATTCCGATGATTTTTTCGCCCTGAGCCATTTTGAACTTTCCTTTTAAAACTGAAGATTACAGCGAACAGGTCGCTGATTGAGTGCGTTAAATAGTTACTTGATTAGCCAACGTCTGAAACGCTGAAGATTGCTGGGGGCAGAATTCACTTACGCCAAAAACCGCCGCAGAAAACTCAAGTATTTAACGAATCGCAAAGCCCGTGCCAGAAATGAAATTGAGTGAGATTGCAAGGTTTTACGGATATGAAGCTGTTTTTGGGGCTACTTTAGCGTGAAGCGCAATGACGATCACAATGTTATAATTCGCAGAAGCCGCCAATAGCTGCCAAATTGGCATTGTCGGGATGACTAACCCTTCTGGAAGTTCTCTTCAATGACACTCAAATCCAAAACGATTTTCGGAGCGCTTGCCTTCGCTCTCGCTTTTATGAACTCTGCTTGGAGCGATGAGCCGCAAAAAAATCTGCCGATTGAAATTGAACTGGGGCCTCGTGACTCCGAAATGCAGGTGACCGTCGAAAAAATCGTTATTGAAATTCGTAATGAACGGGGAATCGGCGGCGGCAAAATCAAACGCACCGGCGACAAATGGCCTGATACGATCATCTTGCGTCTCCATCTGAAAGGATTAGAGGAATTAAAGGTCATTGATGGTACAGACGCAATTCACATGTCCGTTTCAAATGAACTTGAAGCTACGGTCTCAAATTCAAAAGTTGACTACCATGCAAACACATCAGTCCAATTGGACGAAAGCAGTGAGTGGTGGGTTACCGCCGAAAGAATGGTTCCGATTGGTAAAATTGGCGTAGATGGCAAGCCTTCAAAAATCGACCCAGAGGAAAGTGGCTACTACGAAATCAAATTGCCGAAGAAGATATTCGAATCGAATCCAGAGTCGATTACTTTTCAGTATATCGATTTCTTTCGCGGTTAGTATTTGAATGCTTACGCTCGTCCGAACGATGGACAGTCATTTCTGCCCATTCGTTGTTAGGTGATGCTTGGACAAGAATGTTTAAGCCACGAAATGGAGGTGCTCGGACAAGAATGTCCAAGCTACGGCTGCGAAGACGGTTTCGCTTTTAAAACTCCGCATTGCCGGGCGTGCGCGGGAACGGGATCACATCGCGGATATTACTCATGTTCGTGACAAACTGAACCGCTCGCTCCAAACCCAACCCGAACCCCGCATGAGGAACCGTGCCGTAGCGTCGTAGGTCTGCGTACCACCAATAATCATCAATATTTAAATCTTGGTCTTTCATCCGCGATTCCAATCGGTCCAGTCGATGCTCGCGTTGACTGCCACCGATGATCTCGCCAACTCCTGGCACGAGCACGTCCATCGCTCGCACTGTTTTCTCATCGTCGTTGCAGTACATATAAAACGGTTTGATCGTGCGTGGATAATCAAACAGGATCACGGGATTCTTAAAGTGCTGTTCGGTCAGGTAGCGTTCGTGTTCCGACTGCAAGTCGATGCCCCACTTGACCGGATAGTCGAACTTCTGATCACAAGATTCGAGAATGCTAATCGCTTCGGTGTAAGACAACCGAGTGAACTCGGACTCAACGATGTTCGACAATCGCGAGATCAACGTCTTTGATTCGTCGATCTGTTCGTTGAAGAACTCCATGTCTTCGCCGCATTGATTGAGTGCGTCGCGAAAGATTCGTTTCAAGAACGATTCGGCCAAATCCATGTTATCCGTCAGTTCATTAAAAGCGACTTCTGGTTCGACCATCCAGAATTCAGCGAGATGGCGCGAGGTGTTCGAGTTCTCGGCGCGAAAGGTTGGCCCGAACGTGTAGACTTTGCCAAGACTGCAAGCGAAGGTTTCGGCTTCCAGTTGTCCGCTAACTGTGAGGAAAGCGGGTTTGTGAAAGAAATCAAACTTGTAATCCAGTTTTTCGATGTGCTGTTTGGCAATCTGATCAAGTTTCATGGTC
>JBGSKR010000577.1:0-2773 GCA_041741135.1 Mariniblastus sp. | reverse complement strand
TTTTGTTTTCCTATTATTCCCACGGCTTACGCCGTGGGCTATTTGCTGCCGCCACTTCCGTGGCTGTTCGACCTTATCGCCGCTGGCGGTGAGCTATTCCAGTAGTGTCGCTTTGCTGAACCACCGGCTACCTTAAAAAATCCGCTCAGAATTAAAAGTTGCGCAACGCTCCACGCTCTGCAATGCCAATCTTTCAAGACCCAAGGCCGATCCTAAGCATCAACCGCTTCGGCGTCTTTGTCAGGAACGGCTTCGGGCGAACTTGCTCCAGCAGAACTGCTTTGTGAAGAACCAGCACCGAGGGCAGCAGCACCCGCAGACCGAGACGGTTTGTCGGCACCTTCGTTCTTGGCGACAATGTTTTTCTTACCGGCGATCACCGCGTCAGCCATGTGAGTCATGATCAATTCAACCGATCGGATGCCGTCATCGTTGCCAGGGATTGGCAGGTCAATCAACTCCGGATCGCAGTTCGTGTCAATCAGAGCGATGGTCGTGATACCGAGATTACGAGCTTCTTGGATCGCGTTCTTTTCTTTCATCGGATCAACCACGATCATGCACTCAGGCATGCGATTCATGGATCGAATTCCGTTGAGGTTGCGATGGATTTTTCGGTACTCACGATTCAGCGACGACTGCATTTTTTTGGAATAGCCATCGAGTTTCTCGCCGCTGCGAATTTCTTCAAGCTCTTCGAGTCGAGTCATCCGACTGCGAATGGTGCGGAAATTGGTAAGCGCACCGCCGAGCCAACGTTCGCTGACGTAAGGCATTCCGCAACGTTCGGCTTCTCGCTGAACAGCGGCGGAAGCTTGTCGCTTCGTGCCCACAAACAATACCAAGCTACCGCCAGCGGCGACCTGGGCGACATATTTTTTGGCTCGCAACAAACCGCGAACCGTTTCGCGGATATCCATGATGTGAATCTGATTCTTACGCCCGTAAATGTAAGGAGCCATTTTCGGGTTCCAGCGGCTGGCTCGGTGACCAAAATGCACGCCGGCATCAATCAGATCTTGAACAAGAGTACTCGACATAGGTTTTCTCCACAGCCATTGGGGATATCGAACCAGATGGTTTCTTTGGCCGCCCTTAAAAACACAAACTTAAATTCTGGTGCTTGTTTCAAAACGAACCAAGCTAACGAATACAAGTTGTGCAGGAACGACTCCCAGACCGTTTATAAAAAAGGTGCAAAAACAAAATGCTTGCTTAACATAAACAAGCCAAAAAATGAGAGCGCTGGGGTTCGAACCCAGGACCTACGGATTAAAAGTCCGTTGCTCTACCGACTGAGCTACGCTCTCTCTCGAAATAACACTGCGGGAAGTCAGCTGAAATAACCTTGTTTTTCGAAAAAAACGAAGGCAAAATTGCATTCTGGGGGAGCTTTCGAAGAAAACGCTCCCGCTGAAGAAGGCGTAAACATCGCTTATTGCGGGGAAAGTGTCAAGGGCCTTTACGGAATCTTCGCCCAAGCGGGGGCAGGTGCCAAAATGGATTTTCTATCTCCCGACAAATCAGTAAACCGAATCTCGCTGGCATGTAAGTGCAAACCCATCGACGGCGATTCCGTCTCCAGTGTACTAGCGGCCGCGTCGCAACCATAGCCTTCATCTCCTAGGATCGGCAACTTCAGGTAAGCCAAATGAATTCGAATTTGGTTCGTGCGACCCGTTTTCGGAAAACACTTTACTAGCGACGTGCCATCAGCAAATCGATGAACGGCTTCGAACTCGGTAAGTGCATGACGACCGGCTGAGTCAATCTTTCGGAGGCCGCCAACCTCCGATGGTTCACCGCTGATCGGAGAATCACAGAAAAATGTCTTGTTCGATGGCTGGCCATGAACGCGAGCAAGATAAACTTTTTCGATTTCACCGGAAGCAAATTGAGCATGGATCGATGCCGCAACGACTCTTTTTCTCGCCAGCAATACCACACCCGTGGTGGACGCATCGAGCCGATGCAAAATTCGGACTTGCTCTCCTTCATAAGCAAGCCGCATGAAGTGCTGCAACGTGTTGCGATTAAATCGACCGCAAGGATGCATCGGCAAAGGAGCCGGTTTGTTAACGGCAATCAGCCCATCGTCCTCGTATAAAATCTCAACGTTGCTGGCAACGTCCGGCTCCGTCGTGTGTGCCACAAGATGCTCGACTCGCCAGCCAGCCCTAACAATTGTGTCCAACGCGAGCGGGGTGTCCTTGTAAACCACATTTTGCTGCTCAATTTCGCGGCCCCAAAATTCTCGATCTAAACGCGCATTCACTGAAACCAAGAACTCGATCAATGGCACGCCTTCGTGCTTCAGCGAAACTGTCATCGGCCGACGATTCACATAAGGCACACTTCCGGGCAGCGGATCAAGTTTTGACTGCAAGATCGATTCTCGAACTCGGAGAGAGTCCTGCATCTTTTGCTCCGGCGTGCGAAAGCAATGTGGGCAAGTGTGCGGCGGAACATACTTTTCCGATTGTTGGTCAACGACCGAGAGTATGGCCTGACAAGCAAAGCATTGTTCGGCATCGGTTTCATTCAAGTTCGGATCAACTGCGACCCGCTTATCAAACACAAAACAATCACCCCGATAGTGAACGCCACCACATTCCTCGAAGTACTTGAGAATCCCACCATCTAATTGGAAAACATTTCGAAAGCCTTTTTGTTCCATCAGTGGACCCGCTTTTTCGCAGCGGATGCCACCCGTGCAAAACATCACCAACGGTTTCTCACGCAGTTCCGCTGGCAGCCGATCAACCGCTTCGGG
>JBGSKR010000576.1:0-2763 GCA_041741135.1 Mariniblastus sp. | reverse complement strand
TCCGTAGCTTGGACATTCCTGTCCGAGCATCAACCAAGCCGACGGACAAGAATGTCCATCGTACAGCTAATTCCTTACTTGCCAGCGATGCTCTCCAGCATTTTGTCTAGAATATTGTCTGATTTGGGTTGCACGACGATTCGGTCGTTTGGCAGAATTGCGTAGTCATGTTCCGGAGCAACGGCATCTTCTTTGGGGTCAAATCGAACGTCCATTCTCAATGCTTGTCCTGTTTCCGATACAACGCGAAGAATCGCAACGTCAAGGTTGCGGAATTTCTCGATGGCTCCGGATTCATTCAAAGCCATCTGAACGGTCGTGGGTTCTGTTAGCTGTCCGGTATAGACCGATTTTTTGCCGAAGGCACTCAGCATTTCCACTCGATAACTTCCGGCCGATTTGGCAGTCGTTGGTGGCACCGAACCATTGCTCAGGGATGACAAAGACGTGCAACCGCTGAGGGTAATTGCCAGCACCGCCGCTACTAGGACGAATGGTAAGAATGATTGGTGATGAGAATGAAATCTGATTATCATGCGTCAGCTCTGCCGTTAAAGTTTTCCTAAAACCCCCAACCGTTACGTTAGGATTCGGCAGCCAATAGTCGGAACTTTAGCCTTTTTCAGGAAATCTTGAAAAGATTTTCGATTCCGGCTGCTGCTGCAATGCAAATTCGCGATTTCGCGATGGCTGGCGATGACGTTCACCATTTGCCATAATCAATACTCGCAAGCTGCCAGCCACTTCATCGACGTGAATCATCATGGCGAAACAAAACTTTGATCCCTATTTCGAGTGGTTGAGAATTCCACCGAGTGAACAGCCACCTACTCATTACCGCCTGCTTAGTTTGGCTCGTTTCGAGTCTAACTCCGAGCAGATTGAAAATGCGGTTGCCCGGCTTGTCACTCGACTTCAATCGCTATCCGAAGGCCCCCATGTCGAACATGCACAGCGGTTGCTGAACGACACCGCCAAAGCTCGCTTATGCTTGAGCGATCCCCTACGCAAATCTGAGTACGACGACCAACTAAGAGAGTCTTTAGGATGGGGCCGAATGCTAAAGGATGCTCCTGCTTCCAAGGGCGCTTTAAAAGATCGCTCCACGTCTTCGACTGCTGATCAGCCTCCACCACTTCCGACAGAACTAGAAACGGATTCAGCCGCTTCAAAACAGGTGAATTATTTAGATGATGGCGACGCTTCCACAACTGGTGGCCGAGGCGGGACGAAGCCAACAAAAACCAAAATGGCAGGAACAAACTCAGACAAATCTTCAAGCGGAAAAAGCCCATCGGAAGCACAGAAGAAATTAGCCGCCAAACGTTCCGCAAAAAAAACAAGTCCCGGCGCGATGATGTGGGGGACGGCCTTTTCGTTGCTCTTGCTAATTATCATTGGAGGGGGGGCTGCCTATTTCGCAAAACAGTATTTTTTGGGCGAGGGCAATGATCCATCCCCGAACGCGACGACTGACTTTGAAAGCGAGGCCCAAGATCAATCGTTTGCGGACCTTGCCAAGTCGCTCGAGAAAACAAGGACGTTGACCAAGGATACGAGCAAACAGCCTCAACCTCCAGCCGCTGCGACGAAACTGATTTCCATCACGATACCGGGCGAAAAAGTCGCCCGAAAATTTAAAATGGGAGACGTGCAGACTTTCACAGCACCTGTGTTAAGAGTTGTAAAAAGTCAACGCGGAAAAACGCGCTACATTTATTTTTCGAATGACAAGAAGTCGATGCTGATCGCTCGGCTTACTGAGAAGAACTTTCCCGATTCTTGGACGTTAGCAGATCTGCAAACCCTCGTCGGAAAAAAGGTTACTTGCACAGGAATCGTCATGAAGGAGCCGAAATCTCGTCCACTGATTCTTGAGTTGAGTACTGCGGACGATCTGGTTGTCGTGCCCAGTGACAAATGACAAGGCTTTTATTCTGCAAAAATGGAATGGCTCCATTCAATCATGTGCGGTAACTCTACGATCTAGATTCACCAAAATTAACGCAGAGTCGTGCGGCGATTTCGGTTGCCGCAATGTATCAAAACTGCTTAAACGATTGAAGTTTTAAAACACGAGAATTACATTCCCCCTGCGAAACACGGCATCGCGTTCTAACCGAAATGCAACCGGCAATGCCTAGGACGAAAACAAAGCTCGTGACTCCTTTGATCCGCGCAACCGCGAAATCTTGGCGTACCGTAGCTTGGCGGTGGATCGAAATCGGTTTGATTTTTGCCCTGTTCGCCGCTTTCTCCTCACAGCCACCGCCCGATGTTAACGAGGCTCATTACCTTACCAAAGCCAAACACTTCTGGAATCCGAATTGGTGTGACGGAGACATTTTTCTGGAGTCATCCAACGCCCATTGGCTGTTTTACGTGACCTTCGGTTGGCTGACAAAATACTGTTCTTTGGAAATCGTTGCCTGGATTGGGCGCGGATTGACATGGGGCTTCTTGGCATTCGGATGGCAACGAATTTGTCAGCGATTGTGTTTCACACCCGGCTTCGCTGTCGTTTCGGCAATGTTGTTTCTGCTGCTTAATACGGAATTCCATTTGGCGGGCGAGTGGGTCGTCGGAGGTTTTGAAGCCAAAGGCATCGCTTATGGTTTTGTTCTGCTGGCGATCAGTGAAATGATCGTAAGCCGCTGGAAAGTTGCCTGGCTGTGGTTGGGAATGGCGGGAGCGTTTCATGTCCTCGTCGGCGGTTGGGCTTTGCTGGCAACCATGTTTAGCTACTCACTCCGGCAAAAACTC
>JBGSKR010000575.1:0-6060 GCA_041741135.1 Mariniblastus sp. | reverse complement strand
ATAAATTTGCGCTCGACGGTCGTAACCCTAATTCATACAGCGGAATTTTTTGGGTCTTGGGGCGATACGATCGAGCTTGGGGCGAACGACCGATATTTGGAAAGATTCGCTACATGAGCAGTGACAACACGGCTCGCAAGGTGAAAGTCAAAAACTACATCAAGGCGTTTGGTGAACGGGGATTGTTTTAAGATATCTGGTTGAAGAGTAGCGAGAGATTTACGAAACCGAGGGCTAGCGTCCGGTTCCTTTGAGTTCGCATCAACAGTAGGGCATCGGTTCAAGGCAAGTGCGACAGAGTTTGAGACCTTGTTGGCGTTTTTCAAAATACTTCTCCACCCGCTCGCGTGCAAATCGCACCGAGTGGATATAAATCCATCTGTTCGTCGAGAAAGCTCACGCTTCCATCCGCGCGAACGCCGCTCGCTCCACCGGGATGATCGCTGCGAATGTCGTTTTCGAATGCAGGAGCGGCGTTGATGGCAAACGCTTGATCAAACACGTTGCGGCCGTTGATCCACTGACCGTCTCCCCAAACCGGGTCTTCGGCGACGAGCAATGTATTGGACGTGCCATCGAAAACTTCGGCAATCGAAATCGCCCGATCGTAAATCATGATTCCTTTAGGTGGATTGTTGGGACTATTGATCCGTTCTCCAAAAATTCCTCCATAGTCACATGGCCCGCGGCCTTCAACCAGCTCCGTCCCTCGGCGGCCACTCGGACAAATGTAGGTTTCGATCACGGCTGCTGCACCTGCTTGATTCTGAACACTGTCAAATGCTGTCCCTAGGTTCAACTGTTGATAAACGTTTTGCTGTTCGATGTAGGGCAGCAGAAACGCGCTCCAAGCGAGTTGACGCTTGCTGGTATCGCCGCTCGGTCGCCATTCAATAGCGCCCACCGGAAACGTACCGGAGCTTGATTCATGGTTCAAACATGCAAGTCCAATTTGCTTGAGATGATTTTGACAGGCGACGCGTCGGGCCGCCTCGCGCACCATCTGCACCGCTGGCAGTAACATGCCAATCAAGATTCCGATAATTGCGATGACAACGAGCAGTTCAACCAGCGTGAATGCCCGCCTCAAGAACTGTCGCCGCGTGGGATTGAGGTCCATCGTACCGTTTCCGCGTTGGGGAAATACAGGCGCACAACGGGGCGGCAGAAATCTGTCGACTTCTGCTTCATTTATACGAAACATCATTGATCATTTCCTGAATTGTGTCGTCCCTCGCAGAAACAATTCCGAGCTTTACTGAATCGGCAGGTATTCTGACTTTTGGTCAAACGATCGCGACCTTCTCATCACATTGGTTGTTCAAGCAACCGTGACAATGGTTTTTAGAAAGCGATCATTTATCGACCAATTACAGCGGCGGGGCCGTTTCGGACTTACACCGAATTCCCTCTAATCGCGGGCCGAGTTGCCAACGATCACCGATTCAAATTGAACCTTCAAAGTTAGCCACAGCAAACGGCCTGTCAAGCCGGTCGGATCACAGTTAGCAATTTAAATCGGGTTGACAATGACATCGTTGGGAGTGACAAATTTGATCATTGGAAACCTCGCGAAATCTGCGGTGTTAAAAGTGATTAAATGGCTCACTCCGTGCCGCACCATCGCCGCAACCAGACGCGCATCATGCCCATTTTTCCCGGCAACCGAATAAGTCGAAACCAATGATTTCCAAGGCAAAAAAATACCTCGTTCGTCAAACAACCATTGAAAAAGAGCAATTGCACGATCAACATTCAAACTCGCATCAGCAGAAGATAATCCAAACCCATTCACGGAAACTGGGCGAGTCGCTACCACCCAATACTCATACAAATTCTGCGGCACGAGCACCAAATCGTGATGACTCATGATCAACACATCGAGAGCTTGGCGGATTACGAGATTGTCGGGGTGACTAGAATTAAGTACACGAAGCAACACATTGGTATCCAATAGAATCTTCATTCACCGCACCCAAGATAAATCGATTCACGGCTGTCATCAACACTGCCTAAATTCTTGGGATGGGCATCAATCAACTCTTGCAGTTTTGACTGGAACTGCTCATTTGCCAATTTGGGAATGATCGATTGTTCTTCAGTAATCGCTTTCAACGTCTGGATCACGAAAGTCGAAATATCAAGCCCAGAAGATTCAGCTTGGGACTTCAATTCGTCTGCCAAAGGTTGGGGAATGTCGAGTTTTAAGTTCATTGATTTCTCCTAGGTCAATTGTAGCGATCCATTTGTCGAAAATCCATCAAAGTCTCGTTTAACTTTTATCCATGGTGAGACACGACAGAGTTCAATTCTGCGCCCCTGAGTTCTGGGTAATTTTACTACCAATCGTACAATTGAACGCCGCACTCGCCCTATCGCAGTTCGTCCAGTTTTTTCTTTAAGGTTGTGCGATGGATGCCCAATCGCCTGGCTGCCGCTGCATACTGACCACCGCTCAGCTCGAATGCTGTGGCCAATATCGCGGGATCGATCACGTTAATTAAGACTTCATACAGCGGACCCTCATCGCCGTTCCAATTTTCCTTGGTCCATTCGGTAACCAAACTTCGTAGCTTCGTTTCGATGTCGCGACCAACACCGGTTCGCGAAAGCAGAGCAGGGGAATCTTCCAAGTGATCGGGGGTGAGCACTCCTCCGCGAGCCACCATCGCCGCCCGCGCTACAACGCTTTTTAGTTCGCGAACGTTGCCCGGCCAATCTCGATGCTGCAACGCTGAAACAAACTCAGCCGACGGTACCGGTGAAGGACTTTGATTCGCGACATCTAAAAAATGTCGCACCAACATCGGAATGTCTTCGCGATGTTGCCGGAGCGGAGGAAGTTGGATCTCAAATGTTCGCAGTCGATAAAACAGATCGTGCCGAAACTCGCCATGATTGATCTGACTCAGCAAATTCTGATGTGTGGCCGCGATCAAGCGAAAATCTGTCTTCGCCGCGACATTGCTACCGACCGGCGTGACTTCGCCGAGATCCAATACGCGGAGTAGCTTCACTTGAATCTCAATCGGAATCTCCGCGACTTCATCGAGAAACAAAGTTCCCCCGGCGGCTTGCTGGATTAAGCCGAGGCGGTCGGCATCGGCTCCGGTAAACGCGCCTTTCACGTGACCGAACAACTCGCTCTCAACCAGTGACGGACTGAGTGCAGCAATGTTCACAGCGACAAACGGCTTCGCGGCACGAGAACCGAAGCGATGAATGGCTCGCGCGGTTAACTCCTTTCCCGTCCCGCTTTCACCCGTAATTAAAACCGACGAATCCGTGGTCGTCGTTAGCGCAATTTGTTTAAAGACCTCTTGCATGATCGGCGACGAACCGACCAGTCCCAGCATCGAAGCATCGACGTTGTGATTTCCAGTCCGATCAATCGCTTCGTCCTCATGCGTCAGGCTCCACGCCGCGAGTGCCTGGTTCAAAGTCTTGCGCACCTGCGCGAGTTCAAACGGTTTGACGATGTACTCGAACGCGCCATTCTGAACAGAAGTGATGGCCGTTTGCAAATCGCCGAACGCCGTAATCGTGATCACCGGCACCTGGCCTAAGACTTCGTGAAATTTTTTGATGGCGGTCAAGCCATCGATGCCCGGCAACCGCACGTCCAGAATGACTGCTTGAAATGAATGCTGCGCGGCCAGCTTGAGACCAGCTTCCGCGCTCGAAGCCGTTTCGCAAGCCAATCCCATCTGTTCGCAAAGCTTCGACAGCCCCCAACAAATGCTTTCTTCGTCATCAATGATTAAGATTTTTTTCATGAAAATTTTTTGATTGCCGACGATTTCTTTTTGATGAACTGTGCTCGACCTGTGCTGAGAACGTGTTTTAAAATGGTAGCGGAACGGCGCGAGCCGTCCGGTTTCGTAAGGGCCAGCTTTGATTTTGCTTTACCGGAGGGCTTGCGCCCTGCCGCTTACGTTGGCAATTTGAATTTTAAAACACGTTCTACGTGGACGGTCGCGGAAACTCAACTGAAAATCTAGTGCTTCCATCAATCCGCTGCCAATGAACTTCTCCGCCAACGCGGTTGGCAATCTCTTTCACCAACGCCAATCCAAGTCCCGTTCCCTCTGGCTTTCCGGTCACAAACGGTTCAAACAAACTGCCAGCAATCGACTCCGGCGGGCCAGCTCCGTTGTCGGTGACTGAAAACAGCGTTCGCTGATCGTCATTTGTCAGTTCCACCTTTACTCGACCAGCCTCCACCAAACCAACCGCCGCATTCTGACTGGCCGCGGCGATCCCGTTATCAATTAAGTTAATCATCAACTGCTTCGCGTCATCCGGGATCATCTTAATCGAAACTTCGTCGCCATCGACATGTGTTTCCAATTGAACTCCCAAATGTTTCGCGGCGGGAGTCAATAGAAAAATGACTTCTTTTAACACCAGCACCAAATCAATCTCACTTGCCGGTTGTTCAGCCTCCGACTGTTGATCAAACTTTCCAATGCTCAAAAATCGTTTGAGATAACTTTCCATTAAATCTAACTGCCGCCGCACGACTTCGATGTTCTCGCGAGATGATTCGGCATGAGGCTCTGAATCCAGCAGTTCAATCGCCATCTTGCAGCCGGTAGCACTGTTTCTTAGATGATGCGCGAGGCCATTGCCCAGTTGCACGAGCGTTTGCAAGCGTTCATTCTGACGGACTTGTTGATCGTGATTCTTCAGTTTGCTGGCCATCGCGTTGATCGAAATATTTAAATCTCCAACTTCATCGCCTGAACTGATCGGCGGAATCTCGTAGACATTCCCTTCCGCAATCTGGCCGACTTGGGATTCTAGTTTCGCCAAAGGCCGTGTCACTTGGGCGGCCATTGCGAGGCTGACGATCAAAGCGATGGGCAAGACAATTGCCGCGATGAATAGTGGCGTTTGACTTGCTGCTTGCCAAATGGCCCAATCACTTTTTCGTGGCACAAGTATATGAACCAACGAAGCGGCAGGTTTGCTGGAGGGAGACGGGCTGAACTTTGATATCTGGCGGTACCAATAGGTGGTTCCGTCGATCTCAATGGGTTGCGCAGCTGCCTCGCCTGGCTTCTCCGATTCATTAGACCGTCCGACTTCTTTCATGTCGATATTGGTCAATCCGTTACTCTCATCAAAAGGATTCAAGAACGTCCCCTCGCGATCACGCGGCGCTTCATCGGAACGAGAGAGGATTTGGCCATCCGAGTTGGTGACCAAAAATTCTGCGCCGGAAAGTGATTTCAAATGGTCGAGCACATTGTCAGTGAGCGGAAAGCGGCTCGACTCAAGCATTTGACAAATGGACTCCATGCGTTGCATTTCCCGCGTTCGATTCTCCGAGAACAAAAATCGAATTTGCGCAATCGACATCGCGCCAATCGTTACTAGCAGCAACAGCAGCACACGCAAGAATATCTGATTTCGTAGTGGCCAGCGCAAATGAAGATTCCTATTTTCTGAAACAGCCCGCTTCTAAAGGGGCTTCTGAGAAGGGTTTAGACAGGAAGATTTGACGACAGAAAAATTAAAAGTAGTTGACATCTTCCTGTCGTCAAACAAGATGTCACTTCAATCGACTGGACTGTCGATTCAACCGACACCCATTTGTCTGCACATTTCCAAAACTGCATATTTTCGCTCATTTCTTGCAGCAACTATGAAAGTTGGATGATCGGCATAGAGATTGCTTAACGGAATTGCGTTTCTTAACTGAAACCAAAGCTCAACTCCACAGTTTCTCGCTATCGACATCTTAATTTAGAGAAGGACCATGCCAACATCCCACCTAAACTCCCACCTCGTTTATCGCCCTCACAACCAAGCACGCATCGCTTTCACCCTCGTCGAACTACTGGTCGTCATTGCCATTATCGGAATCTTGATCGGGATGCTCTTGCCCGCAGTCCAAATGGTGCGTGAAGCCGCTCGACGATCCGCTTGTACGAACAATGTTCGTCAAGCCGTTTTGGCAGCGCACAACTACGAGTCAGCGCGAGGAAAATTCCCTCCCAGTTTCGAAATCACGCCCGGAACAGTGCTGTCGGGCAACAATGGATCATGGTCGAT
>JBGSKR010000574.1:0-3452 GCA_041741135.1 Mariniblastus sp. | reverse complement strand
GCCGGAGCAAGCAAAATCGACAATGCCGGATCGTCGGTCAGCGAATCGTAATGGCAATCGACTCGGCGAGCGAAACAGGATTTCAGTTTTGCGCCGATCCGGCAATCACTGACCTCGATCCGGCCTACTAACTACTACCGTGAACGGTTACCTTTTTTTTAACGCCGAAGAACATCTTACCATCAATCTGCGACGCGGGCAGGGTATCGGCAAACTTGAAAGATACGTTGAAATGCCATTGAGATATTGCTTGCGATTGAAGTCAAATTCTTGGTTGCTCGAAAAGCAGATCTTCAATCCACTGACAATCATCGTGGCATGAGTTAAATTGGTGGCCAAAGTGGTAGCACTTGTCTCAAATGCTGGTCTACGATCTCTCTACCAAATTCCCTTCCTCAATAAAACCGCCTCGGTTTTCGTTACGGACAACATGAGTGGACTCAATCCCAATCAATCGGACGCGGTCAACACGCTAGCTGGACCGTTGTTGGTACTCGCTGGTGCCGGAACCGGCAAGACCCGTGTGATCACGTTTCGGATCGCCAAACTGATTCGCAGTGGTGTCGCGGCAGATCGCATTCTGGGGATGACGTTTACCAACAAAGCCGCCAACGAAATGAAGCAGCGGATCGGCGAGATGCTGCTGGGAAAAGACTCACAGCGCCCGCATTCAAAGTTTCCCACCAAACAATCTCGCATACAAAAAGAATCCGACGAAAAAAAACTGCCGCAGATTTCGACTTTTCACTCGCTATGCGTGAAGATTCTTCGTCGACGCATCGAGACACTCGGCTATCCGCAAAAATTTGCGATCTACAATCGCGGTGACCAGGAAAGCCTAGCGCGGCAAATTCTCCGCGAGCTGAATGTTCACGACAAACTGCTCGCTCCCAGCCAATTACTATTCTGGATTGGCCATTGGAAGTGCAAGTCGTACTCACCGAGCAAGGCGATGTTGAACAGTGAATCGGACGCTCAACACCTCGCGGCCGCTGGCTACAAGCGATACCAATCGGCGTTAAAGCTTGCGGGCTGCGTCGACTTCGATGACCTGTTGTTGCTGACGGAAAAACTTTTCAACGAACATCCCAAGATTTGCGAAGAAGAAGCGTCTCAGTTTGATCACTTGCTCGTTGACGAATATCAAGACACCAATCAATCTCAATATCGAATCGTGAAAGCGCTCGCGAGCAAGCATCGCAATTTATGTGTTGTCGGCGATGACGACCAATCGATCTATGGCTGGCGCGGCGCGGAAGTCGAACACATTCTGTCGTTTCGCAACGATTGGCCGGACGCGAAAGTCGTTCGACTTGAAGACAATTACCGCTCGACGGAAGCCATTATTACGATGGCTAACACGCTGATCAAATTCAATAAAACTCGCCACGACAAAGTTCTCGTTGCCGCTCGCCCTAATGGCGAACGACCACAAGTCAACCAATACCCCAACGAACAAGTCGAAGCTCAAGAAGTCGTGCATGACATTCGGCGACGCATCGAAACGGAGCATCGACAACCTCGCGATTTCGCGATCTTGTTTCGGACGAACGAACAACCTCGATTGTTCGAGACGGAACTACGCAAAGCGAAATTGCCCTACATTCTGGTGGGAGGCATGTCGTTCTTTGATCGCAAAGAGGTCAAAGACATACTTGCCTATTTGCGATTGTTGGAGGAGACGCCGGACGAGATTTCGATTCTGCGAATCATCAACACGCCGCCTCGTGGCATCGGTAAGAAATCGATTGAAACACTGATGAACCAAGCGATCAAGCAAAAGATTCCGCTGTGGAAGTTGATCACGGGTGAGGTGGATCGGCCGGAGCTGACAAGTGCGACCGTTCGTGGACTCGAGCAGCTAAAATTTTTCGCAAACAATGCAGAGCGGATGCGCGAAAGCAGTTCGCTGGTTGAGCTGGCGCGTCACGTGATTAACACGACCCGCTATCGCAGCGAAGTGGAGCGCATTTACTCCGATCCCGATGATCGCGAAACACGTTGGAATACGGTCGAGCAAATCGTCAACGCCATCGGCGAGTATGAACAGTCGAAGCGCAAGCCGACGCTGAGTGATTTTCTCGACAAGCTGCTGCTCGGGGAACAGGACGCTGACGACGAAAAAGAAAAACAATTGAAGAAGAACGCAATTGCTCTGATGACGATGCACAGTGCCAAGGGACTGGAGTTTCCGGAAGTCTATCTGGTCGGGTTAGAAGAAGGAATTCTTCCTCACCATCGATCGCTAGCAGACGATGAAGCGGGTGTCGACGAAGAACGCCGACTCGCTTATGTGGGAGTGACTCGCGCGGAAGAACGATTGTCGTTATCGATGTCGTTGACGCGGATGAAATGGGGAAAACCGAGAGACACGGTTCCCAGTCGATTTTTATATGAGATGACCGGTAAAGCCGATCATCCAAATTACAAACAAAAACGCGGCACTTAACCTCCAGTTCAATCGCGTAGTTTCTTCGTAATCAAACGATCCAACTGATTTGCAAAGGTTTGCACGTCCTTTTGTGAGAACGGTTTGGGGCCGCTTGTTTCTAATCCGGCCGACCGGAATTGCTCCATTAGATTACGAGATGCTAACCGACCATGAACGCTTGAGTCGTCATAAAGTTCGCCACGACTCCCGATCGCAATCGCTCCGACTGTCACAACTCGAGACGCGAGCGGAATGTCACCAGTCACGACCAAATCACCACTCTTTAAACTTTCGATGATCCAATTGTCGGCGACATCAGCTCCGTGCCGCACGATTTCCAATCGAATAAAATCGGACTTTGGAACTTGCATGGAACCATTGGCAACTAGCACCACCTGAATTTTCAGTCGAAGGGCAGTACGAAAGACGATGTCTTTTACGGAAGCGGGGCAAGCATCAGCGTCTACCCAAATCGTAAAAGCACCACTCATTTAAGTTTCCATCTCGACTGCCATCGAATCAACGCTGATGTGACCATGGAACCCGTATCATCGTTCCGTGCGAGTCGTAATTGGGAGCTTCATGACCGGCGGGACGCGCGGCCGCACGGTAACCGGAGGTTTGACCCGCTTCACTTGTCTGCTGTTCTTCTTCCGAAGCATTGTCGGGCGACGAATGCGGTGCCCAGTTGCCTTGGCGATTCACTTCGGGAGCGACAAATGAGGGCGGAGGCGGATTGGGCACAGACGAGTCTCTCGGCCGGTTGATGGAATGCGGTGTTGTGATTGGCAATTGGTATCGTACGGCTTCTGATGCGGCGGGCTTGTCCAGCATCATGGGTCTTGCGACCGATTGAGGGTGGTTGTACGAGTTAGTCTTGGTGGCACCTCGCTCGAAAACTTTTCCTGCTACTTCAATGAAACCATTTCGCACATCATCGTTAATCTGAAATCGAGTCGCCATTTGCTGAACACCTGGGCCGTTACTTTCCGTCGTCTCGTTCAACCGTTCGACAAATTTG
>JBGSKR010000573.1:0-1678 GCA_041741135.1 Mariniblastus sp. | reverse complement strand
AACCGTCGTCGTCGACACATTTGCCCGCATCATTCATTTCAGTGTGGGCTTGACTGGCGCTTCCACGGTATTTTAAAGCTGCCTTTAGCCATCGACTTGCTCAAATTTTTACTACTCGCAGGTTTCGAGCCTTCCATGTCCAGCGACTCCCAAGCCTTATCACTTGCCGATGCAAACGATTCCTCGACGGACACGTTTGTGACTGCCATCGTACGGTTCATGCGGATCATTCACTTTCGCAAACAAGTCATCATAAGCGCGTTGCTCGTCAGCGGAATCCTCGGGACTGCCTACTACTACATGGCTATCCGCCTCTATCAGTCCAACGCCAAGCTGCTTGTCATTCAACAGAAGCAGGACCAGCTTTCGACCGTTGGAGATTCCGATTCGTCGGATAACACGATGGCTACCCATTGCGAACTGCTCAACAGCCCGGTAGTGTTGCTGCAAGCCATCGAAAATTTAGCGCCCGAGCATCGAATCGACTTCCACGGAATTCACCCCCGGGAATGGGCCAAAACTCTTGCTGACAATCTCAGCGTTCGCTCGACGCGCAAGACAAACATCATCGAAGTCTCTTACCGCTCACAACATCCGCTGGCCGCGGCGGCCATTGTTCGGCAAATTGTCGACGCCTATCTCGCCTTCGTGGCAAAGACTCATCAAGGCACGGCTGCCGACGTGCTGAAAGTGTTGGTCGCCCAAGCAGCCGACGTGGAAAACAAACTACTGCTCAAACAACGCGAACTCCAAGAATTTAGCACCAAAGTCGGACATCTCACGACCGGCAATGACAATCAAATTGCCGAACCTGAAATCCAAAAGGTTGTCAAACTTCATGAATCGCTGCTCATCGCTCAAGAAAAATCCTTGGAATTGCGGTCCACTCTGCAAGCCGTCGACGACGCAATCGCTCGCGGTGACGACGTAAATCAATATGTACTTGGAATTGAAGAAACCGTGGGCCGACAGATGCTGCTCAGTTCTCTGGGCTTGGGTCCGGAGGATGTTCGATTGGTCGCCGATCAACAGGTCAAACTGCTTACCGCGGAAGCCGAACTGCAAAGACTTTCGGCCTTTTACGGACCCAATCATCCTCAAATCACCGAATGCCAGGAACAAATTGCTTCTTACCAACAATATCTTGAAAAGCAAAGAAATCGGTTGGGCGAAGGAGTCGACAGTTTAACCGCCAATCTTGGCCCGACCGTCAGAAAAATTTTGATCCAAGGTGTTCAACAGGCAGCCGAAAAAGAACGCCAATTGGCGATATCCTTCGAGCAGGCTCGTAACGAGGCCACCAACCATAGCGGCGCCTTATTGCATCTTCGGACCTTGGAAAGCGAAGTCTCGCGGCTTGAGGCCCAGTATAACGTCATGTTCGAGCAAATTGCTTCGGTTGACCAAAGACAATCTCAGGCACCGATCCAGGTGACCGTGATCAAAGAACCACTTCCCGAACAAAAACCTGTTTCACCGCAACTTCGCTTGATCGGGCTTTTGTGCATCGTCTGTGGATTCATGTTCGGCGGCATTATTGCCTACCTGCAAGATATCTTGGATGATCGCTTCAATTCACCCGAGGAAATCTCCGCCCAACTTGGTGTGTCGATTCTGGCCATGATCCGAAAACTCGACCCCTTACCCGGCGTCGGATTAGAAACAATTCATACTTTCT
>JBGSKR010000572.1:0-3353 GCA_041741135.1 Mariniblastus sp. | reverse complement strand
TGAGCCGTAGAACAAAATGGTATTGGTTTCCGTCTCCCAAACCGCCGTCAGCTTCACACTACGCGGACCATGCAGGCAGAAGAACATGCCGCAAGTACGATTTCCGCGAGTTAAAACTCGTTCGGTGACTTGGAAAATCCCTTCTTCAAAATCATTTTGTTGGCACAAGGTATGAGAAACAAATTGTCGTAGCTGTTGTAAGTTTTTAATTTTTATGGAATCGTAAGGCATCCCTCGGCATACTCCTGCTGAATTGCTGCAGCGGCGAAACACAGCCGTTAAGAGACCTGAGAAAAAGTTTTTCAGCCCATTGCTGGGCTTGTTGGGTCGATACGGGAAATATCGGCACGCTAGTATGCTATCACAATTGAAAGTTTGGGTATTTTGGAAAGACTTTAACGACTCGGTAGAACTTGGGAAATAACTAACATAATCGGAATTGGTAAGATTTACTGACGGCCAATCGGTGATTTGTAATTCGTTATAATTTTTAAGAATCAAAATTCTCAAATCAACGTTCGATTTTTACTCCTCATTCTCGCCACTTCTTCACTCCTGCTCATTTTACCCTCAGAATTTCCCTTTTCTCAATGCGCTTCCAAGTCTCCAGTGAGCTTTTCAAAGGCCCGATCGACCTGCTGCTCTATCTCGTTCGGCGGCATGAAGTCGCGGTTACTGGAGTCGCATTGTCCAAGGTCACCGACGATTATTTCCACCATCTGGAAGTGTTGAAGGAAATCTCGATCGATAGCGTAGGTGATTTCATTGAGGTGGCCAGCATTCTGGTTGAGATAAAGGCTCGTGAAGTCTTGCCGCGCAACGAGTTGGAGACGGATGACGAGGAACCTGACTCCGATCCTCGTGAGAATTTGGTTCAGCGGTTGTTACTGTTTAAGCAATTCAAAGATGCAGCGTCACTACTGGAAGAACATGGATTGCAGTGGCAAAATCGGTTTGCCCGCATGGCCGATGACCAGCCATCGCGTCAATTTGATCTGGCGGACCAACGACTCGCCGAAGTCGAACTTTGGGATCTTGTCAGCGCATTTGGACGCGTCCTGCGAGACAATCGACCCATACTGCAAGCAAATATCACCTACGACGAAACGCCGATCCACGTTTACATGCAACGGATTCATCAGCGAATTGTGCAGCAGCGACGTGTATCGTTTACCGAGTTTTTCGAGGTGGGAATGCACAAGTCTTCGATGGTTGGCATCTTCCTTGCGATCCTTGAGTTGACGCGGCATCATCACGTGCTGGCCGAGCAATCCGAATTGCATAGCGAAATCGTGATGGTTCCCAGCGACACATTTCAAGAGAATCTCGATCTATCGAACATTGACGATTACAATCCACATGGCAACCAATTCGGTGTTGGCGATCCCGGTTCGATGGTGGAGTAGGATAGAATGTCAGGTGATTTTCTGCCACGAATAGCACGGATTGACGCGAATAAAAACAGCCAAAAATTCGTGTAGATTAGTGAAATTCGTGGCCTAAATCACCTAGAATCTGATCGCTCGTATCGATTTTTTTCTACCACGAATGATTCGTGACAAAACCCACCGACTGATCAAATCTTCCTGTTCGAAATACGTTAATGCGAAATTCAAAAGGTTCTTGTCGTTTGCGAGCTTATCTGACTCTTCTGCACTTGGTCGCGATGATTTTTGTTGGGTCACCTTCGTTGACTTCGGCAGCACGCATTGAAACGGCCCTCCATCCGGTTTCAGTGGTCACCGCCGACATTTACGTCGGCCGTTTTCGCACGACCATGCGGCTAACTTGTTTTGCGGAAGATCTCGAACTGCTCCAGGGCGTCGAACCACTCGACGACGGATTCTACGATTCAGAAGAGTTGTTCGATGCAACTCGTGATCACGCGAAATACCTGACCCAAAAGGTCACCATCCGCAATTCGGCTGGCGAAATCATCCCCGCCAAAGTCGCTGAGATTGTGGATTTCGAGATTCCGGATGGCGGCATCAAGGCGGGCACCATGATGAGCTATCAAATGGCGTTTGTGCTAGAGTTCGATTACGACCAACCGCCTGAGTTTTTTACGATTGAGCAGAACATGGTTGCCGACGGAGCGTTGTTGCCATCGGAGCTGAAGATTGTGCTCAAGCAGGCTGGCGTTCCCGCTCCGTACATGCACATGATGAAACCACAGTCGCCGGAGACGTTTCGTTTCGATTGGGACACGGCTCCGCTGGACGAAAACGCTTCGGAAGCTGAGCAAGAAAAATGGTTCGAAGAGTGGTTCGCCAAAGAACAGGAAAAAACGTTAGGTATTAGCAGTTACAGCAGCGTTTACTCGTTTTTGTACATCAATCGCTATGAAGTCCGTCATGAAATTTTGATCCCGTTGGCGACCCTCGCCACAATGATGGAACTTGATCGCGCGGAAGAAAGCTTTCTCGATGTGCCCGAGCAAGCGGCGGCGGTCGAGAAGATCAAAACTTTTTTTTCGGCGACGATCCCAGTGCTCATTGATGGCGTTGCCGTGCAACCACATTTTGATCGCATCGATTTCTATGGCCTTGATCTCACCGATTTTGCCATGCAAGCCGAAAAGCGTCGTGTTAGCATGGCTAACGGTCGAGTTGGATTGATTCTGAGTTACAGCACCAAAGGCCCGCCAAACAAAATCGAAATGACTTGGGATGTTTTCAATCGCGCGATCAAGTCGGTCGACTCGGTGGTTTTTGCTTACGATCAAATCGAGAAAGCCCAGTTCTCGATGTTCTTGGCCAACAATACCTACGAATGGAACGCGCCCGACTTGCCCCCACTGCCGCCAATCACAGGCGTTGCTGCCACAATCGATCTTGCATCCCTTCAGCCGCCGACATTTCGCGTGCCGCTGATTTCGGCGGCGCTGGCTATTTTGCTGCTGTTGACATGGTTGTTCCAGTGGCTTCGAGGCTGGTGGAATTCGTCGTTAGTTGGAATGAGAATCATTTTGTTTCTGATGGTTTTGGTGGCCCTTCCGTTTCAGCAACGAGATTTTCGCCAGCCATTTGCGACAGTTCCTCAATTCGAAATCAGTGAAGAAAACGCGACCGCTGTGTTCTCGCAACTGCACAAAAATTTGTTCCGCGCGTTTGATTACCACGATGAGTCTGATATTTACGAGGCGCTCGCCAACAGCGTGGAGGGAGAGTTGTTGCGGAAGCTCTATTTGCAGATCAACGAGACTTTGCGAGTCGCAGAACAGGGCGGAGCCGTTTCCAAGATCGACGAAGTCAATTTGCTCAGTGGCGAGCCTGTGCCGGTTTCCGAAACAGATTTTCAGATCATTTCACCGCAAGACCGTTCTTCGAGCAAAGAACGAAACGAAGAAGAAG
>JBGSKR010000571.1:0-1887 GCA_041741135.1 Mariniblastus sp. | reverse complement strand
GCCAACCAGTTTTCGACCGTTGTCAATTCATTGTCGTTACCAAAAAACGACAAGAAATGGTTCCCGCTTTGGCTGTTTCGCTACGCTTCTCACTTGAATGCCGAAAGAAACGTAAAATTGGAGGTGACCACCGAGTCCGTGATCGGATTTCTCCGTGGCTTGCTGCAAAAAGGTGTCCCTGCGTGGCAGCGACACCAAGCGGCAACTGCCATTCGATGCTACCAAATTGAGGTTCTGAAAACCGAGGAACCTTCGCTGGACGAGATTTGTGCCAAGTTGGCTCAACGCGCAGCCATCGAGCGAGATTCGGGGGAAGCCATGTCAGGCTCGCAACGAAGGCTAATCGACGCCAACATCGACCGTTCCGCGCCCAAATGCGTTCAGCAAATGCAAACTTTGCTGCGGACGGCTCATTATTCTTTAGAAACCGAGCACGCCTATTTGAGTTGGGTACGTCAGTATATGAACCATTGCCAAACGGAAAACTTGGAGTCGCTGGGCGAAAACGAAATCAAAGAGTTTATTTCTGATCTGGCAGTCAACGGCAACGTCGCCGCCAGCACCCAGAATCAGGCTTTGTCGGCACTTCTTTTTTTGTATCAAAAGGTGTTGGGGCGAAAGCTGGGATTTCTCGATGTCTTAAGAACCAGACGACCAAGCCGTCTGCCAACTGTGTTGAGTCGGCAAGAAATTGATCAACTTTTTCCCTAATTTCACGGCTGCTACAAGCTCATGTTTCAATTGTTATATGGATCGGGGTTACGTCATCGCGAGGCGCTACGGCTGCGCATCAAGGATATCGAGTTTGATTTAGGGCACATCGTTGTTCGAGATGGAAAAGGGCAAAAAGACAGGGTGACTGTTTTGCCGGAGTCGAGCATTGAGAATCTTCATCGGCAAATTGAGTATGCCCAACGGATTCACCGAGAGGACTTGGAAACCGGATTCGGTGAAGTCTATTTGCCGCATGCTTTGGCGAAAAAGTATCCCAATGCAGCAAAAGAATTCAGGTGGCAGTTTCTGTTCCCATCCCGACAACTTTCCAAAGATCCGCGCACTGGCGTGATCCGCAGACACCATTTGGGAGAAAGTTCGTTTGGTGATGCTTTTCGAAAGGCGGTTCGAAAAGCAAACATTGATAAATTGGCCGTGCCACACACCTTGCGACACAGTTTTGCGACGCACTTGCTGGAGGCCGGGTCGGATATTCGTACGGTGCAAGAGTTGCTGGGCCACAAAGACGTAACGACTACGCAAATCTATACGCATGTGATGAATAAGCCGGGAATTGCCGTGAAAAGTCCGGCCGATCGCTTGAAATAAATCACTCATCCCAAAATGCCAGAGCGCGACCGCTGACAATTGATCGATCAGGTGCGAAACAAAATGCGGCTACTGCATTTGGCCAACAGCACCGAGAAGGCATACGTCGGTTGGATTCTGGACTTTCTCCTGTACTACAAACAGATTCAAGGCAATTGGGTTCACGCTAACGATCTTTCGGATGCTGATATCGAAGCTTGGTTGACTCATCTGGCAGTAAGACGGAGGGTCGCCACCAGCACCCAGAACCAGGCATTCTCGGCTCTCCTGTTTCCGAACCCGAAACTTAACTTGAGCGTTTAGACATTGCTGGCGATGCGGGCTACTGGGGTTTGTTTCAATCAGCCGACTGTCGAGGCAACGCTATCGGTCGGTGCGATTTCTTTGTTGCACGGCAACAAAACATCGAACACGGTTACTCCATCGGCGGAACGAACGACGACCTCGCCCCCATGCGCGCGGGCAACTTCGCGTACGATAAACAGGCCAAGCCCGAGTCCAAGACCGCTGTCGGTTGCTTGGCCTCGCCCCGCTGAGAAGGCACGCATGAAGGGATCGAAAATC
>JBGSKR010000570.1:0-3710 GCA_041741135.1 Mariniblastus sp. | reverse complement strand
GTTGCCAATAGCCTGGTCGATGCCGGTTATAAAGTCGGTGATGCCATCGCCGTGGTGCTGCCGATGACGGCTCTGTCCGTGCCGATCTATTTGGGAATCATCGCCGCCGGTTGTGTCGTGGTTTCCATCGCTGATAGTTTTGCACCCGCAGAGATTGCCAGTCGTCTGAGAATCGCCGGCGCGAAAATGGTTTTTACTTACGATTGCCAGATTCGATCCGGCAAAAAATTGCCGCTGTATGCGCGGGTGGCGGAGAGTAGCGATCTGCCGGCGGTCGTGCTGTATGCCGGGGATACGTTGGAGGTGGATTTGCGCGAACAAGACCGTTGTTGGCAAGAGTTTCTCGCCCCACGCGATCAGTTCACTCCTGTCGAAGCCTTCGGACAGGAGACGATCAACATTCTGTTTTCCTCAGGCACAACGGGCGAACCGAAGGCGATTCCTTGGAACCATTTAACGCCACTCAAATGTGCGATTGATGGTTACGTGCATCAAGACATTCAGCCTGGTCAGGCATGCGTGTGGCCGACCAATTTGGGTTGGATGATGGGGCCCTGGCTGATCTTTGCCAGCCTGATCAATCGGGCCACGATTGGATTATTCGAAGACGTACCGCGTGGCGCCAAGTTTGGTCGCTTCATTCAGGATGCTGGCGTCAACATGTTGGGCGTTGTCCCGACGCTAGTAAAAAGCTGGCGGTCGAGCGGTGAGATGGAAGCGTTTGATTGGTCGCAGATTCAAGTCTTCAGTTCGACGGGTGAATCCTCCAACGTCGAAGACATGATCTATCTCTCAAAGCTTGCCGGTGGCCGGCCCATTATCGAATACTGCGGAGGTACGGAGATTGGTGGCGGCTATGTTTCTTCCAGCCTGCTTGAGCCGAATTATCCAGCGGCGTTCAATACGCCCGCGATTGGACTGGATTTCGTGTTGGTCGATGATGAGGGACAACTCAGCAATGAGGGCGAAGTGTTTTTAATCCCGCCATCGATTGGGCTCTCCCAACGTCTGATCAACCGCGACCACGATGCGGAATACTATCAAGGTGTTCCGGAAGCCGCAGGTATACAGAAACTTCGTCGACACGGAGACTACTTTCGGCGTGTAGAGGGCGGTCGTTACGTTGCCGGTGGGAGAGCCGACGACACGATGAATTTGGGCGGGATTAAAATCAGTTCCGTCGAGATCGAACGCGTGCTCAATCAAACGCCCGGTGTGCGAGAAACGGCGGCGGTTGCAATTTCTGTCGACGGTGGGCCAACGAAATTGGTGGTGTTCGTGGTCGCTGATTCGGAGTCAGCGACGGCGGGTGAATCGTCACTTTCGCAGGCGGCGAATAAGTCGATTGATGTTGGTGACTCAGGTAAGCTCATTCATTCGAATCGATTGATCGATGTAATGTCGGCGATGAACGCCAAGCTGAAGCAACAGCTCAATCCACTTTTTCAGATTCACGAAATCAAAATCGTCTCTGCCCTGCCCCGTACGATTTCTGGAAAAATAGTTCGGAGATCACTGCGGTAGCCTCGACATCGCGCCGAGGGTATTAAGACTTTCGCTCGACGTGAACTTCTGTATACTGTAAGCACTGGTTATTTATTTACCCGTTTTTCTTCCAGGTGCCGACCATGCTGCAAGAACAATTAACCGAAAAACAACAAACGATTTTCAACTTCATCCGATCGATGATTGAAGACCGTGGGTTCGGGCCGACCATTCGTGAAATCGCCGCCAAGATGAATTTCAAATCACCCAACGGAGTGATGTGTCATTTGGCGGCACTCGAACGAAAGGGGCTGATTCATCGCACCTCGAATCGTTCTCGTTCCATCGTACTGACCGACGAAGCGGCCGAAGAAGTCCATGGCTTGCCGCTGGCCGGTCGCGTCGCTGCCGGTGCCTTGATGGAAGCCATCGAGCAGACCGAACGAATCGACGTCTCTAAATGGTGGACTCGCAAGGGAACGTTCGTCCTCAATGTCACTGGCGATTCAATGATCGACGCGTCGATTGCTGATGGCGATTTCGTCGTGGTTGAGAAACGTTACACTGCCAGTGCCGGTGACATTGTGGTCGCTCGCACTCCGGACGGAGAAGCAACATTAAAGTATTGGTTCCCCGAGAATGGGCGGGTTCGCTTGCAACCGGCCAATAAGAAAATGAAACCGATCTACTCAACCGAAGCCAAAGTCATTGGAGTGGTCGTCGGTGTGGTTCGTAATTTGAAATAGCGATTTGAGGTAAGAAGATGGATTTATCTTCCGATTTTCCATTTCGTCTGAAATCTGAGAAGTGAGTTTTGGGACAAAAAGATTGAGGACAGAAAAACGGAATTTAAACTATGAAAACAACTCACTCAAACGATCAAGAGTTATCGCGTCGTCAAGCGCTCAAGCTTGGGACTTACGCGGTGACTGCGGCAGCGTTATTGGGGTGTCGGGATGAAACCACTACGTCGGCAGATGAGAACGCTGAGTCTCAACCAGCAGAAGACGACCCAAAAGCAAACTCGCTGACGGGTTTCATCGATTGTCACAGTCATGTTTGGCCATCCGATACAGTTCGCTACCCGCTCGGTGAGTGGGCCAGCAAAGAAGACATGTCGCCAGCGGAATTCACCGCCGAAGATTTGTTGAAAGTCGCCCGCCCGAATGGTGTTGATCGCGCGGTGCTGATCCAGCACGCTCCCTATTACGGATACGACGCCGCTTACTTGATTGATTGCGCGAAACGTTATCCGGGTGTCTTTTCGATCGTGGGAATGATTGACGAGCGCCAACCAAAACTCGAACAGCGGCTGACTGAACTTCGGAAACAAGGCGTTCGCGGCATTCGTATTGGCCCGACCAAGCACGCGGATCGAACACCGATTGCTGAACCGATGCGGTGGCTGGAAGCCGCTGGGATGCGGGAGCTGTGGAAGCTTGCGGCCGCTCACAAAATCGCCATTTGCCCGCTTTTGGATGCCGAGTTTTTGCCGACGCTTAAGCCGATGATCGAGCAGAACCCTGAAACGGTCTGCGTTATCGATCACTTTGCACACATCGATCCCGCGAAGCCTGAGACACTAAACACACTTTTAAAACTTGCGGAGCACGTCAACGTTTACGTCAAAGTTTCGGCGTTCTACAAGTTCGGCGACAAAGTGGCTCCCTACGAGGACGTTGAGCCGTGGATCCAACCGGTCTACGATGCGTTTGGTCCTGATCGATTGATGTGGGGCAGCGATTGTCCGTATCAATTGCAGAACAATAACAATTATGCCGATAGCGTGGCCCTCATCCGCGACCAATTGGATTTTCTTTCGTCGAGTGATCGCGTGGCAATCTTGCGCGACACGGCGGAACGGGTGTTTTGGCAACCCTAACTAGGCTATGATGCTGCTTTGGTTTTTCTTAAGTTACCGGTAATTGTTCGCGATACCATTCCGTTGCGAACGAATTCCCCTAACGAATTTTTTGCCACCAACCCTGCAGCCATGAAATGACCGCCTCGCCCCTGATAACTGATGACTTACGCGATCCACCGCAATCCATTCGAGGCATTCTTGGCGAATTGGGGCCGGGACTGATTGTGGCCGGCTCGATTGTCGGTTCAGGCGAACTGATCGCGACGACAGCGGTCGGGGCGGAAGCCGGGTTCACGTTGCTGTGGCTGATTCTGATCGGCTGCGTGATCAAAGTCTTTACGCAAATTGAGTTTGGTCGCTA
>JBGSKR010000569.1:0-2425 GCA_041741135.1 Mariniblastus sp. | reverse complement strand
GCAATCTCTCCCAGCGTGCCGCTGATTCTTGGGCACGCTCCGAAAAAACAAGCTGAAAGGCAAAAAAAGTTTTCGCGACTTCGAAACCAGCGGAGGTCAATTGCTGATCATAACGAGCGGGTGTGTGAGCCATCATGATGGTGGGCGGGTATTGCTGTCCATCAACCAACACACCAAACTCGGATTTCATTGACGGATTCACTGGGCCGCGCATCGTCTCGCAGCCTTCTTCCCGCAGCCACTGGGTGGCCACTTCGACAAGTCGATCAACAACGACTTGATCGTCGATTGACTCGAAGAACCCAAAAAAACCCGTTTTGTCCTGATGGTATTCGTTGTGCAATTGGTCCGTGATCGCCACAATGCGTCCGACAGCAACGCCACTTCGATAGGCAACGAAGGCTGACATTCGCGCGTGTTGATAAAACGGATTCCTTTTCGTGTCCAGCTGCTGGCGCTCCATTCGTTTCAGTGGAGTCACGGCAGAGGAATCGCTTCGATAGATTCGTTGCTTAAGATGAAAAAAATCTCGCCACTGTTTCGGCGAGCGAACCGGCTTAATCGAAATGGGCAGCGTTGCATTCATAAGTGTCGCCTTTCGCTCCGCGAAAGAAGCGTGATTTCGATCTTTCGCGGAGCGAAAGACGACAACAAAACCGTACGATTCTTAGACGTGTTTTAAAATGGTAGCGGAACGGCGCAAGCCGTCCGGTTTCACGAGAGCCAGCCTGGATTTATCGTTACCGGAGGGCTTGCGCCCTGCCGCTTCGGTGCCCATTCTGAATTTCCGAACACGTTCTTAAACTTGGCCATTGGAACTGGCAGACGCGGCGGGTTTACCAGTTACTTTGGTGGCGACCTTGCTGGCCGCTGCTTCGTTGCCTTCGAGAAGAGGAATTTTGGTCGAAACATCGACGATGGCGGCAACTAACTGTTTCATTTGACTCGGCGTGTGCAAGGCACTGGCTGTCATTCGTATGATCGAAGTGCCATACGGGACAGCCGGATACATGACGGGGTTAACCAAAATCCCATGATCTTCTTGCAAAATCTCTACCGCAGTCAGAGCCAATGCACCGCGCGTGAAAATGGAGGTCACCGCGCCTTGGGGATTACCGATATTAAAACCAGCGACTCGCAAACCATCGCGAAGCGTGTTGATGTTTTCCCACAACTGCAAACGACGTTCAGGCATCGACTGCATCAGCTCCAAAGATTTAATGGTTGCCGCTGTGATCGCACCTGGCAACGCTTTGGTGAGCATGAAGCCAGGCGAAACGAATTTGATAAAATCGAGAGCTCGCTTGCTACCGCAGATATAGCCACCAAAAGTACCAAACGATTTTGCGAACGTGCCACCATGCAAATCGACTTCGTCCTCAACGCCAAAATGTTCGGGAGTACCTCGGCCATGATCGCCCATGACGCCGGTGCCGTGAGCATCATCGACGAACAACTGCGCGTTGTATTTGTTTTTGAGTTCAACCAACTCGACCAACGGTGCGAGATCCCCGGTCATTCCATAAACTCCATCAACGGCGATAAGTTTGGGTTGTTCGAGCGGACAAGCTTTTAATTGAGCTTCCAAGTCATCCATATCATTGTGACCGAACCAGCTTGCTTCGCCCTTGCACAATCTTGCCCCATCGTGAACACAGCCGTGGGCATAAGCATCGACGAAAACTCGCTCTTTGCGTCCCACCATGCAGGCGATTGTTCCGGACATCGCGCCCAAACCAAGGTTGAACACAAGACTCGCTTCGGTGCGGCGGAATTTCGCCAGATCGGATTCGAGCTGCATGTGTAAAGCGGTATTGCCTGTCAATGGCCGAGCACCCAGGGGCGTGCCGATACCGTGCTCAGCAGTAACTCGTGCGGCTGCTGCAATCACTTCCGGATGGGTGGCCAAACCGAGGTAGTCGTTGGTTGAAACTTGCAAGTATTCTCGACCATCGAACACAACATGGGGCAAGCAGTTGGTAATCGGAAATTGTCGAAAGAAGATATCCGGATTGTAATGCTCGCCGGTGACTTTTTTCATGCGTGCCCAAAACTCGTCACATTTATCGAAAATATCAGCCATGGATGGATTGCAGTTCTTGGTTTTGGCTGAAAAAAATCGAATTCAGCGAGGTTGAAGTGAACGAACGAAAAGTGCCCGAGGAATGGACGAAAATAATCGCTTTAGTCTAACTGGAATTGCCAGCGATGCAACGTCATTTCCTAACGGTTGAAGGGAGAAACCACTGTCGTTTCATCGGATGCGACCACCGGTGGCGCTGAACTCTTTCTCAGCTTTTTCGTGCGAAATAGCACTCCAGCCGGTCCTGCCAGCAACGCTGGCAGCAGAATCAGGTCGCCCAATAACGCCGTAAACAACATGATCATCATTAAAGCCGCAAAATTGATCGTCGGCATAAACACG
>JBGSKR010000568.1:0-6729 GCA_041741135.1 Mariniblastus sp. | reverse complement strand
AACAGTACCTTTGCGAGATCAAGATCGGGTCCGCGATAGGCTTCGGGCGCGACGCCGTCCTCCGGATAACCCGCCAGTCCCGGTGGAATCGGCCCATCGTAAATCTTTCCGGTATCATTGTAAAATTTGTAGTTGCGTTCGTCCCAATCGATCGCCAGCGCCATCGCCCGCCGCAGATTTCTTTTGTCTTCGGTGTATCCGCCCACCACATCGTCGTCCATGTTGAAGCCAATGAAAATAAAATCGAGCAGCGGCACGGGTTGGTAAACCAATCCCTCTTTGGCAAAGACCGGCTTCAGCTTTTTCGTGCGAACGTTGAAGGCCTCTATGAATTTAGACGACGGAACGGTCGTGAAGCCCAATTTCTTATTGCGAAACTCCAACCACATCGATTGCTCTTCGGAATAGAAAATCGTTTCAATTTGGTCGACGAGCGGAAGTCGTTTTCCGACGTCTTTGGTGAACCCAGCGGCTTCGTCTTCCGGTTCAAAATCGTCGGGGTAAAGTTCCTCGTGGTAGTTTGGGTTGCGGTTAATTACCAAATTTTTCTTGCGTGCCCAATCGGATTCTTTCATCGTGAACGGGCCGCTGCCCACGGGATGAGCCGCAAACTTCGATCCGTATTTTTCGACGGCTTCACGGGGCACGATCGACATTTGAAACATCGCCAGCGTCCACATGAAACGTGGTGATGCTTGTTTTACCTTGATTTCGAATTCGTAATCATTGATCTTCCGCATGCCTTCGATGTCGGCCGAATAATCGAATTTTTTGTCTTTCGCCGCTTTTTCGTACGCTTCATCCAAGCCGACGATCGTTTTCTCCAGCAGCCACCAATTTTTGCTGGAGACGTTCGAATCGGCGAGACGCTTCCAAGAATAGAACACGTCGTCAGTGACCATCTCGCGTCCTTTGCCGCCCTCAAAGCAGGGATCGTCGTGAAAGCGAATTCCTTTTTTGAGTTTGAATTTGTAGAGCAAACCGTTTTCCGACGGCTCCGGCATCGACTCCAGCAACAGCGGTTCCAGTTCCAGCGGTCGCTTGAGATATTTGTATTGCACCAGCGTTTCATACAACTGTGAGACACAGCGATTGTCATACAACGTCGAGCCATCCGCTGGATCCAACGAGCCCGGACCATCGGAAGCGATCGGTAGACGGAGAACCTTCAGCCCATCTTTGGTGCGATGGCTGATGTTGGCGGCGCCAGTTTGCTGGTCAGCGGATTCGGTTCTCTCAGACGTGTCTTGATTCGAATTAGAAGCTGCATCACAACCCGTGCTCACACCGATCATCACGGCCAGCAAAAATAGGCAGAGGAAAGATGCTAATGCGTTACAATATTTTTTCATTTGAATTTGATTCTCAAACTTCCGGGGTGTTCGTTCTCTGTCAATGTACGCAATAATACAGTTTAATGCCAACTGATTTCGTCGAATGCCATGTGATCAGTTCAAACCCAAACGAACATCGAAGCGATCAACGTACCATGAACATCTTACTTGCCAGCAGTGAAGTTGTGCCGTTCGCCAAAACGGGCGGATTGGCTGACGTGTGTGGTGCTTTGCCCGGAGAAATCGAACGGCTGGGCCACAACATTTCCGTGATCATGCCGGCCTATTCTGCCATCTATCAAACGGGTTCGCGAATCGAAACGCTCGATGCCATCCTCGAAATTCCGCTGGGAAAACAGATTATCGAGGGCCGCTTGCTCCGCAGCAAATTGCCCGGCACGGGGGTCACCGTGTATTTCGTCGATCATCCCGAGTATTTCGATCGGCCCCAATTGTACGGCGAGCTTGGCCAAGACTACCCCGACAACAGCGAGCGATTTACGTTCTTTTGTCGCAGCGTGCTCGAAGCGATTCGAGTGCTTGATTTGAAGACTGATCTGATCCATTGCAATGATTGGCAAACCGGTTTAATCCCGGCGCTACTCCGCTGCGAATACCAATTGAATCCGATGTATGAGCGAATCGTTTCGCTGCTGACGATTCATAACATGGCTTATCAAGGCAGTTTTTGGCACTGGGATATGCTGCTGACAGGATTGGACTGGCAATTTTTTAATTGGCAGCAGATGGAACATTTTGGGCGACTGAATTTGTTGAAAACGGGAATCGCTTTTGCCGATGCGATCAACACTGTTAGTCCGACTTACGCCAGTGAAATCCAACGACCCGAACAAGGCTGCGGACTCGAAGGCGTGTTGCAACATCGAGCCAATGTTCTCAGTGGTATTCTCAACGGCATCGACACGGGTGTTTGGAATCCAGCCATCGATGCGTATTTGCCAGCTCACTTCAGCGGACCTGCGAATGGCGAAACGACGGTTTCGGAGTCTGACTTGGAAGCAAAACGAATCTGCAAAATAAGATTGCAGTCCGATTTGCAACTCGCTACCGAAGCCAACACACCGCTGATCGGAATCGTGGGTCGCCTCGCGTCTCAAAAAGGCTGGTCGTTGATTCTGCCCGTGATGCGGAACTGGCTGGCCAACACCGATGCACAATGGGTCATCTTGGGAACCGGCGATCCGGATTACCATCACGTGTTGACCGCGCTAGAGCGCCAGTTCCCACACAAATTGTCAGTGACGCTGGGGTTCTCTAATGAACTCGCTCATCGTATCGAAGCGGCGTCGGATATTTTTCTGATGCCCAGCGAGTACGAACCGTGCGGACTCAATCAAATGTACAGCATGGCTTACGGAACCATTCCTGTCGTGCGACGCACTGGCGGATTGGCGGATACGGTTGTCGATACCACTCCCGAAACCATCCAACAAAAAACGGCGAAGGGATTTGTGTTCGATGAGTTCACGGGAGCCGCGATGGAACGAGCGTTGCGCAAAGCCGTGCGGATGTACGTCGAAGAACGCGAGACTTGGACGCAATTGATGTCGACCGGCATGAGTCACGATTGGTCTTGGTCAGCAAGTGCAAAGCAGTATTGCGAGCTGTATGAAACTACCATCCGCAACGGCTGCCAGTCGGAGGCAGTGAGCTGAAAGAGCCGATTTAAAAGGAGCCGCGCGCAACGAAGGAGCCGTGAGTAAAAGGAGCCGCGCACGAAGTAAGCGCAATCAAAAACCGTCGCCCCAATCTATTGCAACAATGACTCTCGCTCAAAGTAACCACCACGAGAAGCCGCGCACGAAGTAAGCGCAAGGAAACGCCGACGCACCCAAACTCGTGGAAACTGCTGGCCGCCGCTCGACGGCTGATAATTCAGCCGAAACTCGCTATCGCCCAGCTTCCTTTTTCTGCCCAACTACACAGCACCGACTCGCCTAAAAAACAGGCACCTCGCTTGCTGCAACCAAGCCGAAACCATCGGCTAAAAATTCTTGGGGGCCTTCTTGCCCGCTAAACATTAAAACAAGTGAACTTGGGCGTCGTAACCGGCTTTAGTGAAATAAAAGTTATGCCTTGGGCACGACGCTTGCATTCCGGAAATCAAGAATGTTTCTTAACCACCATGCTGTAACCAAAGGTACTATCGTGTTCTCTATCATGAAAAAGCGTCCCATTCCGTCATGTTTGGCTCTTCTGTTTGTCGCCAGTTTTTTTGCCTTTACCGATTCCTCGTTGGCATCCTCAATCGTTCAAGATGCCGAGGTGACGGCTGAAACCACAGCCGAAACTGCTGATGATTCGGCTGCCACCGTGGAACCGCTGGCCATTCCCGTCGAATTCATCATCAGCAACTTGTGGATCATGCTGGCTGGCATGTTGGTGTTTATCATGCACCTTGGTTTCGCAACCCTCGAAAGCGGTTTGACTCGATCCAAGAACACAGTCAACATTCTGTTCAAAAACACGATGATCGTTTGTATCGGGCTTATCACTTATGGCATTTGCGGATTCAATTTGATGTACCCTGGTTTCGACACCAATGAAGACGAGGTCGAAAATTATGTCTTCGAAGACGGTGGTTATTTCAAGTTTGCCGGTTTTGGTTTTCTCACTAACGGACTTGAAGTCGCCAGCGCTGACCGAGCGAAAGAGAAGGGCACCGTCGAAGCTTACAACGCGAGTGCCACCGCAGAGTATGGTAATTACACTTTGTTCACCGACTTCTTCTTTCAAGCGATGTTCGCCGCAACTTGTTGCACGATTGTTTCCGGTGCGGTGGCAGGACGCGTCAAGTTGGGCACTTTTTTGGTGTTCTGCATTTTGTTCGTCTCGATCAGCTATCCCATCACAGGATCGTGGAAATGGGGTTACGGATTTCTTGATCGTTTAGGCTTCTACGATTTCGCGGGCTCTACGTTGGTGCATTCGGTGGGTGGTTGGGGAGCACTCGTATTGGCTGCCCTGCTTGGCCCACGTTTGGGCAAGTATGTTGATGGAAAACCGATGGCGATCGCGCCGAGCAATTTGCCAATGGCTGCGATTGGTGTGTTCCTGTTGTGGTTTGGCTGGTTCGGGTTCAACGGTGGTTCAGTGCTCAGTGCTGATCCTGGCTTGGTGTCTCTGGTTCTGGTAACGACTTCGATGGCAGCCGCTGCCGGTGGTTTGAGTGCAGCTTTGGTTTCTACGTTCCATGAAGGCAAGCCCGACTTGTCGATGTCGCTCAACGGTATCCTGGCCGGTTTAGTCGGCATCACTGCTGGTGCAGATCAGATGAACGGTTTGGAAGCCATCATCATCGGTGCGATTGCTGGTGTTATTGTCTATGCAGCCGTTTTGATCGTCGATGGCGTCATCAAGATTGACGATCCCGTCGGTGCAATCAGCGTTCACCTGGTCTGTGGAATCTGGGGCACACTCGCGGTTGGTTTGTTCGGAGCCAAAGCCGGAACCGATCAGTTGGTCAGCCAGCTAATTGGAATCGGAGCGATCGGAGCCTTTACGATTGTCTTCTGCCTGGTCGTTGGACTGGCACTTAAGTTCACTTTGGGGTTGCGAGTTCACGCTGAAGAAGAGACTCGCGGACTCGATCTTTCCGAGCATGGAATCGCAGCTTACTCGATTCACTAAATTTGATTAACTCGGACTTTGGTTCGTGTTGGGTACATGAGGCTTCACCGAGCCTCTCACGAAGTGGTCAATGGTGGTAGGAGGGTGCGTTCGAGATACTTGTATCGGAAGCGTGCCCTCCGCTTTTTTTGTATAGGACCGGAAGGAGCCGCGATTAAACGGAGTGGGGAAAAAAGAGCCGCGCACGAAGTAAGCGTTTCGCGTTTAACATTTCGCAACACTCAAAATCCCACATCAAACACCCAGCGCCGCCTCTCAAAACGCCGCTTACGAAGTAAGCGTTTTTCAGCTTCGGGGTTTTGAAAGCCCTCAACAACCATCTAACGAGTGCCGTTTGGCGCCTCCCCTGAAGTAAGCGTTCGGGGTTTGTGAAGTCCACCGTAAGTAACTAAAGTAAGGGCACTTCGTTGTCGCTGATTGCCACTTACTGGAACCCGATGGAACATGTCCGACCTGCGATTCGACCCCATTTCTAATCTCTGGGTCGCCATTGCCCGTAACCGGCAAGAGCGACCAATGGAGTTCATCCCGCTCGAACAAACTCGGCAACAATTGATCTGCCCTTTTTGCAAAGGCAACGAAGACGAAACCCCGGCACCGTTTGCCGTCTATGCCAGCAGCGGAGAATTACTGAGCGCCGAAGACAGTGGCTGGACCGTTCGCGTGATTCCCAACAAGTATCCGTCTTTCCGCTCGATCTCCAGCGAACCGGTGTTTCCAACCAGCGAAGGTCACTCCTCGTGCGTGAATCATCCATCGAATCATTCGCCTCAGCCATGCACGGCGCCAGAACCGAGTCACCAGGCTTCTGAATTCGGCCCCTTTGATGCCGCC
This sequence comes from Mariniblastus sp., assembly GCA_041741135.1. Classification (GTDB taxonomy): domain Bacteria; phylum Planctomycetota; class Planctomycetia; order Pirellulales; family Pirellulaceae; genus Mariniblastus. The sequence goes on along the minus strand of JBGSKR010000568.1, from coordinate 910 downwards.
TGCTTGCCTGGTCGTCAAGAATTGATCGTGAATTCGCCGCGTCACATTACTTCAATATCCGAACTGACCGATTCGGAGACCGTCGTCTCGTTTCAAGCTTTTCAGGAACGACTGCGCTTTCACCAAACACTGGGAAACATCGAGCACTCGATGCTGTTCATGAATTGCCGCTCGAGTGCCGGTGCCTCGCTTAGTCACATTCACACACAATTGATTGGCTCGCCAATCATCAGCGGCTATCTCGACGAACGTCATCAGCGAGCTCAACAGCACTTTCAGAAGACCGGTCGCACACTGTTGCAATCGATCGCGGAATGGGAGCTTCACGAAGGCAAACGCATTGTGCAAGAGACCGAAAACTTCTACGTCATCTGCCCCTTCGCCAGTCGGTTTGCTTTCCAAATCTGGATTGTCCCCAAACATCATCATCATTGTTTTGGCGATTGCCCATCAGACATGCGCGATCAACTTGCATTTCTCTGTCGTGGACTGGTGGATCGTTTGGAAAATCTTTTGGATGAACCGGGCTACAATTTGTTGCTGCATCACGCGCCCTACGCACGACAAGAAAATGATCATTGGTATTTTGAACTTTTCCCGCGCCTAACGCGCGCCGCCGGATTCGAGTGGGGCACCGAAATCTGGGTCAATCCCGTCTCTCCGGAATCGGCAGCAAAACGATTTCGCGTGGAGTAAGCTTTACCAATCACGGCAACCCTGCCGTCAATTCCGTTCAGGACAACTAGCCTTGTCATACAAATTGGCCGGAGTGCATCTTTTCCATCTACTCCAATCATTGAAATACGGTAAAACTGTACCTTATAAGCTGTCGAAAAAGCCGGTATCCTTGGCGTTGTGCAGCTTGCTTTAACCTGCCTTCAGCGACTCAAACCAATCGACCAGATCGGCG
>JBGSKR010000567.1:0-4630 GCA_041741135.1 Mariniblastus sp. | reverse complement strand
GCATTGAGGCCAGCAAACTGGCGGTCACTACCCGATAAACTCGCACCTTTTCTGCATATTCATCGTTCCGACTCTCGCCATCAGCGTTCAGCGCAAAAGAATTTACCGAAGCGGACGGTTCTGTATCTGAGTCAGTATTCATCCGGCAGGCCCCTTCGCATCAGCGTGAATCCGCCGCCGCTTTCATCCGGAATCGCCTCCATCACCGTCCACAATTCGTTGTCCCGGTATCGGCTGTGCAAATACAACCAGCGATATTTTCGCTGATGCAAGCACGCCGCCCTCGATTCGGCAAACGTAAACGCCCGCGCTGGAAAATGATTGAGATAGTTCGTTTCGATTCCGCTTGAGCGAACCGCTTCGATACCGAACGACAAACGCATCGAATCCAGAGGTTCGCGATTCGCCCAATAACGATTTTCGAAGTTGTACATCGCCGGAATCGGCTGCTGAATGGCCCACGAGCTGAAGTCTTCTGTCGCCAAATGGAACCGTTTCAGCGATGCCGTCTGAATTGAGCGGCTGAAGGGTATCAAGCCAATCCAGCCTGTCACGCCAACGATCACCAGCACGAAAATTGCTGCTTGCCAATCGCTCGTCTGCCGAATTTGTCTAAAAAGTTGAATCATATTCTTGAAAAATCGGACGTTCGAGCATCGACGGGAACGCCTCTCAAAAAAAATCCCAATTTTTCCAAAGATTCCGCTTGCACTATCGAAATACTCCCTGATTGCTTGAACCAACCGCACGCTCAATTGGGAGTTTGCGGAATCAAAATCATTCATCCGAGCAACGAAATTCAAATTCCGGGAGGAAAACTAATGTTTAAAATGTTCAAAAAAGCCACTTGGGGAATCATCGGAGCCCTGGTCATCGTCGGGCTTCTGTTCGGCAGCAAATCCATTCCCTACGTGCAGACAGCGTTCAACAAAGTCCGCTCCAGTGCCGAATCCTCGGTGCCCGTTACGTTCCAAATCGACGCCGCGAAAGCTCAACTTTCAAAGATCGATCCAGAAATCAAAAACATGGTCTGGCAAATCGCCAAAGAAAAAGCCCAAGTCAAAAAATTGGCTGCTCAGCTCGAACAGCAATCCAGTGACCTGGAAAAACAGTACGACGAAATGATGACGCTTCGTCAACACGTTTCTTCTGGCGAACAGTTCTATGTCGGCACCAATGGTAAAGCTTACACCAGTGAGCGAGTGGAAGAAGATCTGCGTCACCGCTTCACGATGTATCAGACTGCTGAAAAAACGAAAGAGAAATGTCAGCAAATCCTCGCCGCTCGTGAGTCTTCGCTCGAATCAGCTCTGGCTCAGCTCGAAGAAGCGAAATCGCAACAGCGCGAATTGGAAGTCCAAGTCGAAAATCTGATGGCTCGCAATCGCATGAACGAAGTCGCCAGCACGGCTCATCAAATCAACATCGACAATAGCCAGTTGTCCAAGACTCGTCAGATGATCGAAGATATTGATGCTCGACTTGCCGCCGAAGAAGAAATGCTGAACCTCGTTCCGAAGTACTCCGGCCAAATTCCGGTCAACACTGAGTCCGTTGACTCCGAAGGCGATATTCTGAACGAAATGGATACCTACTTCAACAAAGCAAAATCCAAGAAGAAATCTTCGGATGCTAAAGTTAAATCGGTGAAGATTGAAGACAAAGACCTCGTGTCTGTCAACTGAGCTTGCAGTTATAAATTTGGCGAATGGTTGACCTGAAAGCAAATGTGTTTCTGTTGTGATTGAAGGCCGTTGGGCGAGAGTTCGAAGCCACCACCCGCACTCAATCCGCCACTTCCAACTTGGGATTGCCGATCATATGATCGGCAATCCCATTTTCGTGCCATCATGCTACAATGCGACACCATGAAGTTCACTTATCCTCCAGGATCGAAACCGCTAAATGGATACACCATTGAACACGGTGTCGGAGTTGGAGGATTTGGCGAAGTCTATTACGCGATCAGCGAGGCTGGCAAAAAAGTCGCGCTCAAGAAAATCCAACGCAACCTCGAAATCGAATTGCGCGGCGTGCGGCAGTGCTTGAACTTAAAGCACGTGAATCTCATTGCTCTATGGGATATCAAAACGACGCCCGAGCAGGAGTCTTGGGTTGTGATGGAGTACGTGCCGGGGCCAAGTCTTCGGGACATCATTGAAGCCCATCCGCACGGAATGGCTGACGACCAGATTCAACGCTGGTTCGCTTCGATTGCTTCTGGCGTGGCGTATTTGCACCAGCAAGGCATCGTGCATCGCGACCTCAAGCCCGGCAATATTTTTCTCGATGAAGAATCCGACGTCGTCAAAATTGGCGATTATGGATTATCGAAATATATCCATCCGGCGCGACGCAGCGGACAAACTGAATCAATCGGCACGTTGCACTACATGGCGCCGGAAATTGGTCGTGGTGTTTATGGCGTCGAGATCGACATCTATGCGTTGGGCGTGATTTTGTTTGAGATGCTGACCGGCAATTTGCCCTTTGACGGTGAAAGCACGCATGAAATCATCATGAAGCACATGACTGATTTGCCTTCCCTGAGCCGAGTTCCGGAACGATTCCAAGCCGTTATTCGGTGTGCCCTGGAGAAAGACCCCGAGTTGCGCTATCGAAACGTTAGCGAGTTAGTCGGCGATTTGCCTTGGCCTGAAATCGCGGCCAGCAGCGCCGGCATCGTCCGGCGAAATTCTGTCGGTTCGCTCCATCATCGCGGGCCGAACGACTCGATTGGTTCTGGTGCAACAGAAATCGACTACGCTGTTGGAAACGAAATTGATACATTTATCGATGGTTCCCACGTGACAATCGTGCATGAGAAAACCTTGGCTGGCAATCTAGCGGTTTCGGATCAACAACCGGCAGTGACCCCCGATATTATCTTTGGCGAGGTGTATGACAGTCGCCATCCCGCAAACGCATCGGCTGCGACCAATGGGGCATCGCGCCCGCAGCGAAGAACCTCGAACATTCAAGGTCGCCCGACTTCTGCAACGATCAACACAGTTGCTCATTCGCCTGTCATTGCGATTGGTTATGACGCAACTGCCACCGAGCAAATCGTCGAGATGCTGCGTTCACTATTGATTGCGACGATGGCTTGTTTCAGTCTAACACTGCTCGGACTGGCAATCGGAGGTGCGAATCGAGACGCTTCATTTGAATCCTGGTCGGTTTATTTGTGGCTTGCGTTTACCTGTTTGTTTGCCTGCGTATGTTTGTTGGTCGTCGGGAAAATTTGGGAGACTCGTTTATACCGTCCGGCAAGCTGGCGACGGTTGAAACTGGCGAGCATGGGATTGGTTATCGGATTGTTTGCGTTTTTTGTCGCAGGCGGGCTGGAGTTCAATTTGTCGGATGCGAGCTTGTATGGTTTTCGTGCCCAATCTGTTTCGGAAGATGCGGCTTCCGCCATCGAAGCTTCGACCGAGCCGGAACCCATTGTCGCGAATTCAAAAACCGAAGGCATAAGTTCAACATTCAAACTCTTTAGCCCGCCGATCTTGCTCGCCTATTTGATTTTCTTCACTATGTTATTCGGAACCCTGCGTTGGTGGCGACAATTCGATCGCGGGCGTGCTAATCGAATCGAGCTGTTGCCAATTGTGTTGGCTTTTCTGTTGGCGATTGTTCTTAGTGTCGTGTTGAACATCCCGGCGGCACTGAATGCTATTTTGGTGATCGTTGTTTCCGTTGCCGTTCAATTGGCCGCTCCCTGGAATTCGACCGGAAGTAAATTTGGCGATAGATGAATATGAACGATGGACATTCCTGTCCGTCGTGTTGGCAGGTGCTCGGACAAGAATGTCCAAGCTACAGAAAAGTGCTCCGACAAGAATGTCCACCCTGCGGAAAAACTCCATGCTCGAACTCATTGCCCAAGGTAAACATCTCGATCACCGCTGGCGGCGACCGTTGCCGACTGGTGAAGCCATTGAACTTGGTCGCGTGACCTCGACGTTTCGCGTGCCATGGGATTCGCAAGTTTCTCGCACTCATGTTCGGCTGAGTTGTGGTTCTGAGAATGTTCGAGTGACGAAGTTAGAGACGGCTGCTAATCCGGTTTTTTATCAGGGCAAGGAACTCGCCGCGTTCGTACTGCGACCGGGTGAGCATTTTGTGATTGGTAACACCACGTTTACGTTGACCAATGCGCTGGCCCAAGCGACGTTGGATATCCCGCAGCCAGTTCGCCAGCGGATTTTTTCGCCAGAGTTTTTACGCCAAGTCCGCTTTCGCGATGCGGAGCAGCGAATTGATGTGCTTAGCCGTTTGCCAGATTTGATTTCCAGTGCTGGCAATCAACAAGAGTTACTGAGTCGTCTGGTAAATACGCTGATGGCTGGTATTCCTTCGGCGACAGCGATTGGAATCGTTCGCTGCGATACAGCAGTAGCAAAAAAAGTTAACGAGCCGTCGCTGCAAGTTTCGCAGCCCTTTTCGCCACCAGTTTCCGCACCCAAATTTTTAATTGACTCGCCAATTGATCGAAGCTCATCAAATGTTCGAAACTCCACTCACGAAGTTTCGATCATTCACTGGGATTGTCGCGGTGAGCTGGCGAAAGGGTTTCAGCCGAGCGAGAAACTAATTCGCCAATCGTTCGAGGTTAAGGAAACGGTGC
>JBGSKR010000566.1:0-4107 GCA_041741135.1 Mariniblastus sp. | reverse complement strand
TTAAGAAACGTTCGGTACAACCGTCGACCGTCGATTTGACCAGTCAAGACACCCAAGTCTTGACTCGGATCAGTCAACACGGGCGACGTGACATTTGCATCAACTCCTGATGTCGCTGTTGGCGGAACTGCGACTTGCGACAGCGATACTCCTACCCAACCATCGCTGGCGACGATGAACGCGATGGCGAAAGTAAACAGGTATTTTTGGTTCATGGCTCAATTGCTCAAAAAAGTGAATCGCGAAACCGCCGGAAATAAATCTTCCAACAGCCTATTTATCTTAGTCACCAACATTCCGTCTCGGTAGCGCTCAGCAAACAACCAGCGTGCAGCGTCACGGAGAGACTTTGCCACTTATAAGCAGGTTAGTTTCTTCGAGAGTCTCGCACTCAATCCCTTACAAGCCTTTTCGAAAATTGTCCACCAAAATTCGCTCAAATCTCTCGCTAACGACTTGCTATATTGTACGAGGCGGTTGAACTCTCACCTGGGGATTTTGATTTATCGCAAAATAAGCCGGGATTGCGCTGGACACCCTCGCCGACAGACACCTTAAACGCCTGAAAAACCTCGACCCGAACCCACTATGAAATTACGACCACTTGGACGCACCAACATCCTTGTTTCACCGATCGCGCTCGGTTGCTGGCCGATTGCCGGCATGACGAGTTTGAATGTCAACGATAACGACAGTCTTAAAACCGTTGCCGCCGCAATTGACAACGGCATCAACTTTCTTGACACCGCCTATTGCTACGGTGCTGCGGGAGAAAGCGAACGTTTGATCGGCCAAGCCATCGCAGGTCGCCGCGACAAAGTCGTGATTGCTTCGAAAGGAGGCGTCCACTGGGACGCCGACTTGAATCAAATCAACGACGCACGCCCAGAGCGAATTGCTCAGGAATGCGACGAAAGCTTGCAACGAATGAAGATCGATGTGATCGATTTGTACTATTTGCATTCACCCGATCCCAAGGTTCCCCTTTCTGAGGTCGCTGGAGCCTTCGCCCAACTGGTTGAGCAGGGAAAAATTCGAACTGTGGGTGCCTCCAATTTCAACAGCGATCAGCTCAAAGAGTTTCACGCGATTTGTCCGTTGTCTGCTGTGCAGCAAAAATACAACATGCTACAGCGTGAGATTGAAGACGAAATCGTTCCGTGGTGCCTCGAACATCAAGTCAGTTTGTTCAACTATTGGCCGCTGATGAAAGGTCTATTGGCTGGCCAAATCCGCCGTGGACACCAATTTTCTCCCGACGACAAACGGCTCAAGTACGAAGTCTTTCGCGGTGAAGCTTTCGAGTCCGCTCAAAAATTACTTGATGTGCTCGATCAAATCGCTGCAGAGGTAGAAAAAAGCGTCGCCCAAGTCGTGGTCAACTGGACGATGAATCGACCAGGAATCACGGCAAGTCTTTGCGGCGCGAAGCGCGATTGGCAAATCATCGAAACGATTGGCGCTGCAGGGTGGAAACTGACCGAACCACAATGCCAGCGAATCGATGCTGCTTGCGAGAAATCTTGAGCCCAACCCCAAGAGTGTTTAACGAAACCGCTGGCTAACTATTTCGTTGACTCGACTTCATTCTTAGTTGGCTCGAGTGCATCTTCCAACTCTAACCTCAAGGCAGACAACGACTGATTCACCTCCCAGATAAACAACATCAGCGAACCAATCAAGGCCAATAAACAGCCGACAAACAGAACAATGACGACAGGCCCGACATCCCAGTGCATCAAGGTCGCAGCAAATAAGACGATAATCAGACAAGCTGCCAGCAATAAACTAACCGACGCGAGAATAATTGACTTTCGAAGTATGTCGGCACGACGCCAGATGACATGCAGTTGAGCAACGATTCGTTTTTGTGCCAGCGAGTCAGCTTGAAACAATGCAACGCGGAGAGTTCGTGCTCGATCAATGGCGCGTCCTAAACGATTGGTCATGCTCAGCAATAGCAGCCCAACCCCAGAAATAAGAATCACTGGTCCAATGGCCATTTGCAAGACAAGAACCAGTTCAGAAAGTGGCGGAAAAATCATCGAAAGATAACGCGAGCCTGTCAACGTTTAATTAGTGTGCGAAAATTTGTTCTACTTTAGCGAGCGATGTCCCAGCCCCTGTCTTCCGACTTTCTTTCCGCAAATTGCCTGGCATCTATCTTTCTGTCGTCCATTTTCCTGTCCAATAAATTTTTTGTCGTGTTTCAAAGAAAAGGAATTCGGGCGAGTCCAACTTCTGAAAGATGCTGACTGTCACTCGCCCAACTACAGGTTGATACCCGTGACTACATTGTCTTTTGTGTCGAAGCCCAATCGATCAACTGTTGAAACTGCACCGCAAAATCGTTTTCCGTAGTTCCCAAAGGTGACTTGAAGAAACTAGAAAGAAACGTCAGCAAACCTGTCTCGTTACGTCGCGCGGCAAGATCAGTGAACCGAAACAAATCGAGTACGAGCGGAGCCGCGAGAATTGAATCGCAACCTTGCCAAGTAAAAGTCATTACCATCGGCGTGCCAAGGAAGCCTCGAAAGTGAATATGATCCCAAGCCGTTTTCCAATCGCCCATGCTGCGAATATACTCGATGGAAATATGAGTCTGAGGTTGATAGCCTAAGATCTGCCCGAGCAAGCGGTCTTTGCTGGTGACTTTGGTTTGTTTGTTGATTGGATCATCGAGAACTTGACCATCCATGTTTCCAAAAATATTGTGACCGACCCAACTCATGATTTCCAAATTGCGATGAGCGAAGGCCGGCGCGAGCACCGACTTCAAGAAAGTCTCACCCGTTTTTCCATCATGACCCATGTGACACGTTTTATTGGTAGCCGCCAGTTCATTGATCGCCGACGGACAACTACCCAGTGACGGAGTGAAGTTGATAAACGGCCAACCTTGCTCCAGGGCGGCAATCGCATACAGAGAACTTGCGGGCAGTGGACAATCGTCGCGCGATAAAGTCGATTCGAGCTCAATCCACTTTTGCGGCAATTGAGCGGCGTCCGTCGGCGGTTCCGTTGACGCCAAATTCACAACGATCACACGATCAAGTTCATGCAAGTCAACGAACTGTCGTAAGTCGTTTTGAATATGGGTGATCGCACCACCAGCAGTACGTTCATGGGTCACATAATCGTCATCAGCAAATTTCTTGATCGTGGAACCGACGTTGTAAACGATGCCGGGCCGGATGTTTTGATCGAACAGTTTCAGTTCTGTCTCACACTGGATGATCAGCTCTCGGCTGATAGCGGGCATCATGCCAGAAAGCCGTAGTGCTTCGGTAACGCTGTCCGTTCGACGGATTTCATGTCCTCCGATAACAATGTTCGACCAGTCAATCAGCGGTAAATTCTGAAACTGTGGCAGTTGGCTAACCAGGCCGCAGCTCGAATGGTCGCCAAGGAGATTTTTCTTGAGGGCCGCCAAGCCGACGGCGACCGTGGTTGCAACGCCCCCGTGGGCTCCGATAATCCACAATCCGACACGATCTGACATAAGTTATTTACTGGTGGGAAAACTATACAGTGACTGTTTTGGCCTGCGCGAGGCGATCTAGGATTATGACTTGCCCACGCAACCACTGCAACGCCGCGCCGAAGCAGTCTCTCGACGCGATCCAATAGAGAGATTAAACTGGCGAACTTGATTATTGATCAGCAACCGAATTTTTGCACGATCACCAACACGTTACCATTGATAACGCGAATCTTAGGAAGTCCAACGATGACGACCACCCAAAAACCCATGTTTCAAAAAACTAACTTGTTCCAAACTGCTCCGCTCAATCCTCCGGATTCGATTTTTGGCCTGATTGAGATGTTCAAGAAAGACACCCGCGAGCACAAAATCAACCTCTCGGTGGGTGTCTATCAAGACGAAAGCGGTGCTTTTTTTGCGTTAGACTGCTTTCGTAATCTACTCCAACCTGAAAAGTTGGGTGTCTCAATTTTGGTAACAGATGATGAGGTTATGAAAGAAGGTTGTTGCCTCTTTTGTTCTTATCAATAAATAATAGACTTCTTTCGTAACCTGTTCTATCTAAAAAAATTGGAAATTTTTTGCAGTTTTTACGATTGATGATGAGCCCTACCTTGTTACGG
>JBGSKR010000565.1:0-2459 GCA_041741135.1 Mariniblastus sp. | reverse complement strand
TTCTCGAACGATTTTTGGTCTGCCAAACAAGGCCAAGAAACCCGCATCATCTGATTCTAACGGAAAACTAAGACGTAATGGACGCCAGATTTCGCTGATGACGAGCGCAATACCGATCGTCGAAATGAAAAGGTCTTCCGATGGTAGTGGTCGGATAGTGATGAAGCTTCCGTCGGCGAAATATCGACCATACCAAGCTTTCTTGGCTCTGCAAAAATGCGGATTGGCTTTACTTCAGCGTGAAACCCTTGTTCGGCACGGCATCGTAATTGACGCGATACGAAATCGAACTGAATTGCCGAGTCATTTGATGCGGGTTTCGTTCGCTTCGGGCAACCATGGCTCAACTATGTTCGCCGCAATCCTGCACGAGCGTTGCGATGACAATCCGAATGACATCGACTTGCGGCATCCCAAGCACGTCTTTTCGCTCTTCGTTGCTGACACCTGTCTTTCGGTTCCTCTTCTCGACGATTCAGCAATTCGCCATCAGGTCGATATTTGCACGTTAAACTTGAAGACATCGCTACGTTTTCCGAATGGTCGATTGGACTACCCTAGAATCAAAGATTTCGATTGGTCATCAAGAATACCGATACCGTCTCCATTCGATCAGTTGGCAATTAGTATTTGACTGAGTGCTGAATATGACTTTTGCTGAAGTTGCACTCGTCGGTCAACGTTGCTGGAAACGACACTTGCAGCTGATGAGGTATGAATTCTCAGCAATTCACCGCTGCGAATTTAAGTTGGACGAAAAACGGAATTTTTACCGTTGGAGAAATCCAGAAGGCGGGGCGGAACGTGTCAACAAGTTTGAGACAGTTGCCTATCTAAATTAGTGTATGGTTTTGTAAGTACCGGTGCCTCGTCTCTGTTCGGCTGTTGGATGTTGGTGTCATTAAGCATCGGACCATTCTGGGTGGGTCCCAGGAGTCGTGCGGCGTTGAGATCGTGCGTTAGAGGCGAAATTTCGAGGTCGGATTTTCTTGTCGGGCCGTCATTTTCAATATTCATGCATGTTTGACAGATCTGCGAATCAATTCGCTCGCTTGGTGGATTGATCCAGACTTGAGTGGGGACGCTCGGTGGCGTGGGCGAGCCATTGACGAATCTTTCGGGATGAGCGATGTAGGCCGCGTCGAGGGCGCGGCGACGTTGGTCCAGCACGAGAGTGGTTTTTCCGTGGTGCACGGTAGCAGGCGTCAGCAGGCCCAGCCCCCAGTGATAATGCTCGTTGTTGTACCACGCGAAAAATTCCCGACAGTAACTCAGACCGTGTTCGTGCGACTCGAACCGATCGGGGAATTCCGGTCGATACTTGAGCGTCTTGAACTGGCTTTCGGAGAAGGGGTTGTCGTTGGAGACGTGTGGACGGCTATGGGATTTGGTGATTCCCAAGGTCGCCAATAACTGGCCCACCGTGTGCGATTTCATCGAGGGTCCGCGATCGCTGTGGATGGTCAATTGGTCTTCGTCGATGTGTTGTTTGATGGCCGTCTCACGAATCAAGCGTTGGGCCAAGTCGGCGCTTTCGCGGTGGGCCAACAACCAACCAACAACGTAACGACTGAAAATATCCAGGATGACATACAGATAAAAATAGGTCCACTTGGCCGGTCCCCTGAGTTTGGTAATGTCCCAAGACCAGACTTGGTTGGGCGCCGTGGCTAACAGTTCTGGCTGTTGATAGACCGGATGACACAGCTGGTTGCGGCGTTCCCGGACTTCGTCGTGGTCGCCCAAAATGCGGTACATTGTGCGTATCGAACAGAAGTAGATTCCCTCATCAAGCAAGGCCGCATAAACTTCCGCCGGTGCCTTGTCGACAAACCGCTGGGCGTGCATTGTGTCCAGCACCAGTTGTCGTTCGTCGCGGCTCAAGGCACGAGGTGAGCGACGTGGCCAGGCAGCTTGGTGAGGCTTGGTGGCACGCTTCTGGCGATAGAACGACGCCCGCGACACGCCTAACGCCTGGCAGGCAGGTGCTGCACCTACGGAGGGAGCCAGTTGTTGGGCGGCTTTCATTCTTGCGTCTCGTTGGTCTGCCGGTCACGGGGCGCGATCCCCAGTATCTCGGAGAGTTTTTTTTGAAACTCGATAATCGTCTCGGCTTTGACGAGGCGCGCTTTGAGTTTCTCGTTTTCTTTTTTCACGTGTTGCAATTGATCTGCCAGCGGGTTTTTCTCAATGGATTTGCGCCCGCGCCGTTTTGGTGTCAGCGCGTTCAACGTTCCTTGTTCTCTCTGCTTCCTCCAAGTGCCCAAATGTGACGAAAACAGGCCCTCTCGGCGGAGCAGTGCTCCCAGCTGACCGTGTTGGGTGCAACGGTCCGCTTGTTCGAGGATTTTGAGTTTGTACTGTGCGGTAAAACGGCGTCGTTTTGGCTTCTCCAACACTTCCGGATCGGGCGTGCCAGCCTCGCGGGGCTCTCCCACCGCTGGGCGATCGCCGCCGCG
>JBGSKR010000564.1:0-5190 GCA_041741135.1 Mariniblastus sp. | reverse complement strand
CGTTGATGGTGCAGCCTCAACTGCCGAATTGCCAAAGTTGTTTCGTCTAGCTCGGCCTGGAAAAGTATTTGTTGTGACGTCGCGGCTCAATGTGTTTCAACACGCGATCAAAGGACAAGACGATTTATTTTCTCCGCACGTTCAAGAGTTGCTTCCGGAAGACTACGACAAGAGGGCCTACAACGATGTTTTTGAGAGAGAGATCGCAAATTGGGATTCGAATAAGCGTTCTTTTGCTAAAAAACACAAATCAAATGCAATAAGTAGGCTTCAGACGCCCTACGCGGTTGCTGTTTTTTGCATGTTGCTAAAAGAGAGAGACATCTCGAAATTGCATGCGTCAGACATCAGCAAGCTTGCTGATGTATCCAACGTCGGCGCATTCGGTGCCGAGTTAAAGAGAGCAATTGTCGAAACTGGTTCGGCATCAATTTCGGCTGCCGTAGCTATTTGGCTGCTGTTGGTATCTCAGAACCGTGAAATTGATGCCGAAGATGCGTTAGCGGTTCGGCAATTAATGATTGACGGCGGTTTGCCAGCACCGCCTGATGTGTTGAAATTGTTTAATACTCTCACCGACTCAAAATGGTTGCAGTCGAGATCAGACGGTTATGTCGCAACCCCGTCAGTTACAGAGTCTCTTGCTACGTTTGAGATTCAAGAACCTGCCGCGTTTGTTGATATCACAAAGGCAGTTTTCGGCGGATGGGCCGCAACTAATGAGTTCGAAAAGATCCTTAAAGTTGTCAAACTCTTAAAACATTACAATAGGGTAATAGACAACGACCTGAAGCCTTCATTCGACGATTTTTTGGTCGAAGAAACGCTAAATGTCGAAGGATATCGCTTCTCCGGGATGATGATGCAGTTGGCGGAGTATGCGCAGACAAATCATCCGGTTGTAAATCTCGCAAAGGCCCTAAACAACACCGAAGAAAAGGGGCCAGAACGACGCGGGTTCTTACATTATTATCGAAAATGGGAACCACCGAATTTGCTTGCCGAGAACATAGAGCAGATCTCTAATTCCGGCCAAGCCCGGAGATTTCTATCGCTCTTCATTAACGAGTACTTGGGCGTATACGACGCACATGGCTTTGGGCACCACACTATAGATGTGGATGCGTTTTTGGAGTTCCTTCAGATTTTTAGTTGGGACCTAACATCTGAGTTCGAAAAAGCTTGTGAAGCGGCGATCTCGCTATCAGAAAGTGGCGGAGGGTTTCTGCTTCAATGTACAACTCGGCTGAACTCTGAGTTCTTAGATGTAGGATTTGAACTTGCATTAGCTGCATTCGTCAAATGGTATGAGGATGAATCGGACGCGGAGGGGTATTTTGCAGCGACTCAAGGGTTTTTGGATCAGACCGAAGCCGACTGGCGTTATGGCGAGCCGCCAGATTCATTTTTCCATTCTGAAGACGCTTTGAAAGCTGCAATTAAATTGAAGATCGAGGCGAGCCGTTATCGCTGGGTCGATGATTGTGCTGTTTTGCAAAAAATTTCTAGGCAGCTCGTTGATTTGATTGGAGGTGACTTAGATGAAAACGAAACATCGAGCTTGGTTGATTTTGCGTTCGAATGTGGAGAATTCTCCATCGCATTCGAGGCGACGAAAAAGAATCCCAACTTGAAATCGGCGACGAGAGTCATCGAAACATTCGTCAAACAACCCGAATGCCTCCCGCCAGTTTGGCTTGAAACCATGGAGGCTCTAAACGAGTTTCATGACGACTTAGTTGCCACCATATCTCGGGAATGTTCAAATGTCGATGAAACGGTTCTCGCTCACATCGCCCTCCTAGTTATTTTGAATCGACCAATATGCGTTGGGTTGGACGAGCTTGGCGAAAATCCGTTCAATGACTCCGCTGGCGTTGACGGTCTATTTTGGGTAGCACTATTGGATCGGCTCGTCGACGAGCGGACTAAATTGCTATTGAATGCATGTCGTCTAGGAACAATGTTGGAGTTTGATGCTAATGAGAAGGTGATACTCTCTAGCTGGGCCGTGGAGTGGCCAGAAGCAGTCGCAATTTTCCCGTTTCAGTTTTTGGCGACAAATGGGGCCGAAGGAACCAATGGAGCGGATAGGTTTCTCAGATCATCGAATGAGGAATTTCGTGCCAAGGCCATTCGGGCTTTAAAGGACAGAAACAGGCTACTTGAATTTGGCCTTTCCGACAAAGACTATTTATGTCGAAAGGCCGCGGTAGAAACACTCTCGCCAGTCGCAACCGAAGAAGAGATCGAAGTCATTCTCCGGTTGTCGGTCGACAAGAGCTGCTACGTACGAGAGACCATTGCAAAACAGATTGGGATTCAACGATGGCTTGCCGGCATTCCGACCTTAATTCAACTTCTTTCTGATGCTCGCGACTACGGAGACAGAATGAATGGTGAAGTCAACATATTCAAGGTGGCTAGGACCGCCTGTCGCTCCCTAGCCGCATTTGAAGAGTTGCCAGACAACATCCTGTCGAACATCCATTCGTTTCTAGAAGGGTGCGTGGAATCAAGCCGGGACACAACTGTTCACGGGATGGTATTTCGGATTCTCGGGGAAAAACCAACTGAACAAAACGCTAAGTTTGTCTCCAGCTATTTGGCCGAACTTTGGTTGAAGTCAAAATGGAGAGAAAACCGCGGATATTCGCTCGTGCCTGCTGCACTTCACAGTTTGTTGGACATCGTTATCCGAAATCCAGATCTTATCAAATTTGTCGATCCTGGAAAACTTCGAAGCCTCTCGACATTAGATGATCAAGCCGATTGGTTTGCTGCCCCTGCCATTGCATTGATCTGTCTTATCAACGATCCTTCAGTACTCAACCTCCGGGAGTTAAGTGATCACGAGATCTTCAATCAGGATAGAGCCGCTTTGTTGAAATCGATGTGTTTGAAAACGAATTTGCCAGAAGAGGTTGGGGTTGAAACCTGGCTTCCAAATTCTCACCCAGTTAACACATTATCGCAGTGGGCATGTGGCGAAGAAAAAAAAGATACGTGGAATGAGTTCCTCAAATCCAATCCAGCTATCACGGATTGGTTCGAGTCGCTAACCAGCGGTAAGGAAGTTGCTTTGTTTACAAGGTGGGCGTTGGCTCGGTCACTCTCACCTCATTCACATTCCAGTCTATTGCATGACCTGCCTCATCAATTCGAGCTTTGACACATCCTCGAAAAATGAATCAGCTTTTTGATAGCAGACTAGCCTGCAACAATGACCTTTGATCAACCCCTGGCGTTTGATAGCGTTCCCATCTAAAAATCATTACCAATTTTTCTTCGTTTGCAACGAATAGGATTCGATCTTTTACTTCATGGAGGAAGCAATGCTCGATTTTAATTTCACCAACCTTTTGAATGTCGAACGAATTGTATTCGGTAAAAAGCCTGACAAGTTTCAAGAATTGCCGGTGGTTCGGCGGATTCAATCTCTCCTTGAATCCCATGACTTGAAATTTGCCCAGCTGTTGAGCGTTGTTCCAAGAGAATGGGGATGGACTCTTGCAAGCATAAGTGACGGCAAGAGCCTGCTGGCGTCGATCAATACCGACGTCCTTGATTGGTTTGCCCAGACATTCGACGTTAATCGTGCTTGGCTGGAGGAGGCTTCGGATCAAATCCATGAATCGTTTTCAGGTTACAAACATCTCGACATCTTCTTTAACGAGTTGTCAGACGCTGGCTGGGTCGAGCCGGCGCTTCGAATGACGATCCTGGCTGAAGACTACAACTCAAAACACGAGTCTTTATGTCGCTACGCGATTGTTTTTTCGTTACCAGCGATCGAGTTGGAATTGACAGACAAAACAATCTACAGGCATCGATTGTTTGAATCAGTCTGGGATTTCCACCATCCGCCGTGCTTGATGGATACTAAAGCAGTGGCCAGGTGGTTTTCGATGAGGCACAATCATCTTGGAACCATTCCCATCATTCCAGTCAACAATAGGTCATTCCAGGATATCGCCGATGGCAGAAGGTTGCTCTCAACCGCTTGGACTACTGGGATCGGCAGCCTCGATCGTTTTGAAGACAGGATTCTTTTCAAAACCGAAAGTAGCCGGGCAAAGAAAACTAGAGGGCTCGAAGAAATTGTTACTTATCTCAATTCGGTTGTTTCGAATTACTAATCCGCGGCCTGTAAAGACCTAAATGCGTTTTACAAAATCCCAGTTCAACAGAACTGGGTTGGATTCCTTCCGGGTTTGGCTTCATTACTTTTCCTGCGGAATGTGAGGGTACGCTTCCTGCGCCGCATATCGTTGGGGACATCGCGAAGTCGACGCGCGAAAAAAGATCGCTGGCCGACCGACAACAGGCCGCACACTAAAGTCGCACGAGGACTTCCTTCCATCGCTTCCACAGATAGTCAACGCAAGGGTTGGCATGACTGGAACTTGGACGTGTTGTGCGTTCTGGATAGCCGTCAGCCTCAACAAAGCGTCGAACGGTCGCACGAGAGATTTTTAAACATCTCGCAATCTCACGTTGCGTGATTCCTTGCTGATACAGCGTCGTCACTTCTGAGTAACGTTCACGCCGCTTTTGTGATGCCACGCTTTGGGTGTTTGGATCGACCAATGGCAGGCCGTCCGGAAGATCCTGATTTATGCAGGTGACATCCGAGTCGGCTGGACGTTCCGCTTGCTGCTGGACAGCGGCTCCGCCTTGTTTGGAATGACGTTCAATCACGCGGGCTAAGGCCTCCCGAAGGTTCTGCATTAGGTGAAAACGATCGGCAACTTGGATCGCCTCAGGCGCGCCTTCCGAGGCACCTTTGATATGTAACCGTACACCAGCACCATTGTGATCGTGGTGCTTGACAACGTGGTCGGGGGTTGGATCGGTGCGGCCGCGTTGCTCGTTTGACATGGTCGCCGAAGCGACTATTTCTTTTTCACACGCTTGTTCATTTTCATTCGCCGACTAGCGCGACGTGTTCGTTTGCGATCCGCCGCTTGGCGCCGCTCTTCTTGGCGATACGCACGGATCGACTCCGGGTGGCTCTCTTTCCAGCGGTCGGGCGTCAGCAATGCCCAGTCCGTTTCACCATCCAATGCCCGCTGCAAGATATCACGAAGGTACGCGCTGACATCCAGGTCGTTGCGAACCGCCGTGCCGATGATCGTCATCAAGTTCGCCGCACGCTCGCCAGCGGCAAGCGATCCTTTGAATAACCAA
>JBGSKR010000563.1:0-3504 GCA_041741135.1 Mariniblastus sp. | reverse complement strand
TGTACTTGTCGGGATTTTGAAGAAACATTTGTTTTTGTTCGTCGCCTGGGAACAGGTAAGTCTTGCCGTCTTGCACAACTGCAAACCGACTGTCGCCCTTGATCCATTTTTTCATTTCGATCACGCAAACTGGACAGTAGCCATCGAGAGCGACCGGTGCTTCAGCCTTGTTGCCACTGCCTTGGCCGGGTGCCTTGGGTGATGATCCTTGCGGTGCCTTGGGCGACGACCCTTGTTGTGGCGCGCGGGTGCCCGATTGAGCCCAAGCGTTTGTTCCGAACCCGATCATCGAGATTAATCCAATCGCGAGAATGAGTTTCTGTGGTCGATAACTGGTCATGTTTAGTTCCTTGGCTAAGTGAATGATTTTGCGCAAATCCCCAAAAGATTTGCTGTAGCTATCAGGCTGTCGCGGCCAACAATCGATCCTTACACGAAGCGCGAAAAATATCGAATTCAAGGCGCTTCCCAAACCAAATTGGAATGCAGGAAGGCAGGGCGATGCCCGCACAGAGAAAACGATCGATACTCGACCTCACAAGAACAGGCCGAAATTCTTCCGAATGTGTGCATTCACACAGAGCAGAAAGTAAATGGCGATCATGATGTTACTCACATCCAAGATGCAGTTTCAAATGTGAGCCTGCATCGATTCATTTTCATCAAAGGAAAGAATATGCGCAGAATTCAGATTTGTTTCATTGCCATTTTGTTTGCGTCGCTTTGCTGCACAACATCCACTTTCGCACAAAGTGGCACTCGAGGCGGCTACGTTTCGCCTCCCAGCAATGGTGGCAATTTCCGGAACAGCCAGCTTCCCAGCGGTAGTTTCCAGCAGGGTGCTGTTTACAACAGCGCACAACCAAGTCTTGGCTCGTACCATTCGCAAGGCTCTTGCGCAGGTGGTAATTGCCAACTGCGTCCTGCCTTGCCTCCTTCTGCCGTGAGAGTTAACAGGCCCATCGTAACTCACGCGAGGCATTTCGCTGCTTATCCAGTGCAGGGTTCGGCAGGGCATGCAACCTGTGGCAATCATCAAAGTTTTCGACCGGTGACGGTTTACTACGGACACCGCTGCCGGTAGTTTTCGCGATCAAGTCAAAACGAGGCGTCGTCGGCTGAAAGGAATCAGCCGGACGATCGCTCAGCCTAGCTGGCGTTTGACAGCTTCTTCGAGTCGGGTTTTCGTAGCTGGTGGTAACGGTGTGTTGGGAATTTCCGATTCTTTTAGCAAAGAACGAGCGCCACGGACGCGTCTGCGAAGCGCAATGATGTTGGTACGGAACCGTCGGCACATGCCGCACATCATGATATGCATCCACAGCTCCATCCGCTGTCGCAAGGAAATCTTTCGTTCCAAAGAATCCGAAATCAATTTTGTCATATCTTTGCAGTTCAACATCTTAGGCATCCCCCATCGCCCATCTCGCACGAATGCACTCAGCAAGGCGAAGTCTGGCTCGATGCATAAGTACCCACAGGTTTGTCGAACTGACATCGAGTTCCTTACAAAGATTCTCCGAGTTTTGCTCGTTTATTTCTCGCCCAATAAAAGCAGCAGCTTGTTTAGCCGGCAATTTTTTTAGGCAACGCTGCAAAATCCCTGTGAATTCCGCTTGCTCCAGGGAATCGAGTTGCAACGGATCAGCGTAACGCGCCGCCTTCGACCAGTGCCCGTTCTGATCAAAAAGCTGATCGAGCACTGAATTATCGTCACTGGTTACCGTGTCCAGCCGCGCCAACCGACGCTGACGATCCACAACTTTATTTTTCAGAATCCCCATCAGCCAAGGACCGACTTCTCCCTGAGGCGGAAACGTTTGCACGCTCTTGAGGGCTCCCAACAGCGTTTCCTGTAGCGCGTCTTCTGCTGCATCGGCGTTTTTCAGCCGCGACATCGCAAAAGCATAAAGGGTTTCCCCGTGTTCGGATACCCAATTGTTGGGGTCAAGCTTGAGTAACGGTTCGTGCATGTTGGCGACGCCCGAAATGAAAACGGCGATTAATCAGCGGCTTTTTGAACCGATCAGTCCTAAATGTACCATTTCGTGATTTCGTTCGCTAGATGAACCAAGCTCAGACATTCGTTGATTTGTTTTTGAGAAGGCTGCACCACGTGGCGACATCGACACTGCGGAAAAAAACGTTAAAAAGCGAGACGCCAATTGTTAGTCCACCAATCTATCAGCGGCCAATTTAGGCTTACACCTACTAACACGTGAGGGAATTCTGGCATCCATGGCGTATGCTGCTGAATTGGCACGCGACCGCACGATCGATCTGACGCCTGCTGGACAAGCTTAATGGCTTCGTTCAAAGTAGTCGGAAATCTCCCCGCCGAAGTGACGCTACAGCTGCGAGATTCGGGCCATGATGCGATGTCGATTCACGATCAGAAGATGGCTTTGTTACCAGCACTAAAAAGAGCCTGCGGTCCACACGGGATCGCAGGCTGTTGGGTTTGTTCTGCCCCACCAAGCAGCACAGTGATTGCGGTGGTGGCAAACGGGGCACTGCGATGGGGATGGCGGTCGATAGAAATGTTGAGACTTCAATCGCCGAGTCGCTGAGGTAGTCACGGACTGGTGAGGCTGCGATCACGAACTCGCTTCCACCGCCAGACGCTTGAGCTCGTCGATCCTGGTTGCCGGTAAACTCCAGGCTGGCTGGCGGACAAGCACCTTCCGCTTGCCCAGCTCCGTAAATGATCAATCGATTCGCAGGCGGTGACAGCCACCGGCACGACGTTCTGGGCGGCTTGCTTCATCGGCAGATCGAGTAGCGCCGACAAGCGGCAACACGATTTGATCTTGGCACCGGTCCAGTCGGTGTCGTCGGGCGAAGACTGTCCTGCGTCGATGTCATACAGAGTTCGATAGATGCCCCAGATGATGTCCTTTTCTTCGCGACTGAAGTCAATCTGGGGACACACCACTGTACTCTTCAACTACCGTTGGCGGTTCAGGCACGACCGGTGGATTGGTGAACGATTACCCATCGGCTTGGGCGACGCTGGCGGCTGCCACGGCAACCGCGAACTTGGCAAAAGAGCAATCGCTGCGCGGTGAAACACGAGACTTGTTGCTGGCCAATGCGTCGGAGACAGGGATCGCTTTGTTGGCACAAGCCACTGCTGGCATCGAGGCCGATCATCAAGCGACCTTGTTGGCCATCAGCACTTCGATCTCGGCGGCCAGCGAAAGCCAGCGACATGCCGCTAACCTTTACGCGATCGAAGCGGGCAATGCAGCCGGATCGGACTGGGCGGAAACGCTACCCGTACGCCCAATGATAAATTTTGCATACACGATTTGTTGTACCAATGACTTCTCGTCTTGCCAAAATGCAAGTTCTGCCAATAGCTACCTCTGAACATGTCAACGGTTTGATTTGAAAAATTTTCAAGCTCACTATAATTTTGGTTGTCCGGTGAAGCGGAAGTCGGCTCTGCGGGGACGCAACCGACCGAGGAATAGCCGGATCGACGGTGCGCCGAAGCGCAGG
>JBGSKR010000562.1:0-3643 GCA_041741135.1 Mariniblastus sp. | reverse complement strand
TGGATTCGAGAGCCTCCTTAAGACTTCGGGGGCGACGTCATAAGAAAGAAAATGAGTCGATCCATCAAGATTGACGACTTGCGTTCCTCCGACATGCTGGCTGCCAAAGCCAACTTGATCGGGTGCTGTTCCGGCCCAGTTTTGACGTAGGCCAAGTTCTGGGCTGCGGGCATTTAGTGGAGCCGCCCACGGATCAAACCCCGCATTAATCTCGCCAGCGAGAATGGTCGCTCCATTCCGCACTTTAAGAGACTTCCCTAGAAGCTTCGGATTGGCAACCGTATGCGACAGACCATATCCATCTCTGGAAAGGGCAGTCGCTTGCAGAGGACAAAGTACTTCTCTTACGAATTTGTTTTTGAACTGATTCGCGTTGGCCGGCGCATTGAAGGGATCATTCGGCGAATTCAATTCTGGCATTTGATAAGGAATGTGGCTGCCGATCGCAACAATCCAAGATTCACCGGGTAAAGGGTTCGCTGGGTCGTACCGCGAAAGTCTGGCATCTTGTTCAGCCTGTACCATTCCATCCGCAAACGAATCAGAACCCGACCCTGACAGAATCCATCCGGTCTGGTGAACGACTCCCGTCATTGATATGCCAACGACAAAAACAAACAGAATCATTGTCGTCGCTGCGACGCTGGACCAAATGCTCCAGCGCACCTGATTCGCATCGTTGGATGTTGCATCAAGAGCGGAGCCTGAAACAGTTTTGCTGAATCGCTCTTTAATCAACCAACTCAACAGTACATGCAACGAAAGTGTGGCAACAGCAAATCCGGCAGCAAAAACCAACACCGAATCCCAACGAATTGTGATGGCGGTCAAAACCTTTACTCCAAAATCCTTCCAACCGAACAGCAACGTCGAAATAACTCCTTCGAAAACAATATCGAAGAATCCAATCAGAATGCCAAACGCGATCGCAACAATCGAAATCAAGATCAGACGAATTGGTTTGAACAAGACTTCGTTAGGGTACTGACTATCTGATTTCTGAGTTGTCGGCATCCGATCCCTCCTCAGCAGATTTTACGGTGTCATGGTTTAGCTCATAAGTGAACCCAGATTTCTTCCAAGCACCGGGCGTCAGAAGCTCTCTTGCGCCGGAGATCATCGTCAACACAACAACGAACAGCGATCCCCACAAAAGAACAACACAGATTGACTTAGCAAACGAAATCCTAGGAAGCCACCTTGAGTCTCGGGCAATGAAATTCCACAAACCCCACACCACCACGGTACTGACACAAAGTCCCAACAGAAAAAACGAGATCGACTGAAGTCGAGCAGTCGTGGTTTCCGTAAGCCGGAAAACACGCACAATGTCCTCCGGCAAAACCGATGGCATTCCTGCCAAAAAAATAAAGCTACCGTTCATGAGCGCGTATGTAGTTCATTGTTGGCGTTTGAAAATCCAGATTTATGGCATTGTGCCAGATTGCCAATTCGAAGTCAAAACAATTTGCTTTACAATATTCATGTCAACACATAACCCTTCAAAGAGACCTCTGACGCCAAAGACCAATGAAAACTTGGACGCTGTTGCACGGTTCACTGTAAACGCACTAGTTCAGATCGAAGCACGACGTAACATGCCATTCCAACGAGTGCGTTTCAGAATTTTGATTTGTCCGCTATTCATACTGTTGGCAATTGGTTGCAAGGATTCAACTTCATCGCCGGGCTCAGCGGCGGCTCCAGCAAGCGCGGAAATCGCGAGCGACCCGTCGGGAGTTACAATTGCTTTGGATGCCTCGCCACGCGAGGTCGCGCAAGTTGCTTTGCAAGCGATTGAGGCGGGAAATAAAGACGCTTTACGAAGCCTGGTGGCGGTCAAGAAAGTCACGCAGGATATCGAAGCGATCACCCGCGACCGCGCGGCGTTTCAAGGGATGGTGGCCAATGCGATCCCGACCGCCGTGTCAGCGATCATGCTCGAAATCAATGGACTTGATGTAGAAGGGCGCGAGATTGATCAAGAATCAATCACAGACGATACTGCCATGGTGACGGTTAAGGGAATGCGGGCTGGGCAAGCCCAAACACGACGGTTTTTTCTGGTAAAGGAAGACAGTCAGTGGCGACTGGTTCCGAGCCATCGCTGAGTTTCAGCGATTGGCATACGCAATTAGCTGCAGTTCTAGTTCATATTCGCTCAGCCAACGTTTGCGAGTTGGAGGAAACGGAATAGAGCGAAAATGTTTCGTTACTTCGTACTTTCGTCCATCGCAACCGCGCTCCCGATCGTCCGCAATAGTGCCCGACCGTCCACTCGGTCATGACCCAGTTCCCAGATCATCACCCCGCCAAGTCCCTGCTCTCGAGCGTACCTGACCTTTTTCGCGATCAACTCATGATTGTTGATGAAGTAACCGCCCGCTTCGTTAATGTCATCCCTCACCTCAGTCTGGTCGCTCCATGTACGGTAATCGATCGAGCCTTCGTTACCGAGTCGTCGGCCGTAGAATGGCACACCGAGCAACAATTTGTTAACGGTAATCTTTTGCTGATCTCGCCAAAACGTTGTGTCGCCTTGTGCCTGATCGAAAGTCGAATGCGGCCCGTGTTGCGAGCCGTGATGATCATACGACATGATGTGCAAGTGATGAACAAAATCAAAAGCAGCGGCTTCGAAGTGAGCTTGACGCGAAGCCACCGCAACCGACAGCTCTAGCCCAAGTTCGTCAAACGAGGCTCGAATATCGCGCAGAAGCAACGTGGCCGCCGCCCGTTCCGATTCGTCGCGAGGATACTCCCAATCGATGTCCGCCCCAGCAAGATCATGCTGTCGGCACAGCTTCGTCAGTTCCTTAACAAACGTTGCTCGCTTCTCGTCGTCCCTGGCGACTACGGCGAAATGCTCGCAACGCTCCCACCCGCCCACGGCCAAGTGCACGCGAATGTTGTGCTTGCTTGCCTGATTCACGAATCTGTCGAGCTTGTCCGCAATCAGGAGGACATTGTTAAGCGTGCCATCCGCATTGGGCTCAATTGAAAACCAGATCACATCGGTTACACAAGCAAGTGGTATCAACAACATCTGCTCTAGCGAACGCGTGGACATCAAATAACCTGTCACCCGGAACCGTTCTTGCTCGCTTGCCTGCGGCTCGTCCGATTCACCGATTGCCGACTGCAATGCCAACAGAATGAACATCGTTGTCGATAACATGACTCTCATTCAAAATTAATCCATCGAAATGTCGAATCGGTTTTCGCCCTTGCTTACCGTTAAAGTTAGACCGCTGGTCTCCGGACGTTGAAATTTTTCCGGAATCCGCATGGTTGGTAGTGGGCCGGTTTGTGGCATTCCCGGCATCGCCGGTTCAGCCATCGGGGGGCCAATCGATACCTGGTAATCTCCCAGCGGCAGGCCAATTCCTTTTGCGGTTTGCAGTTGATAGGTCCCATTTGCATCGAGCGGAGCCATTATGTGTATTCCGCGCTGCGTGTTGTTGAAAACGACAAAGCCAGCCGCTAGCGGCTGGTCTGCCGTGGTGACCTTGCCAAACACCTTGCCCAATGGCTCGCCGTGATCGCAACCGACCAAGGGAGTGCTCACACCGCAAAGAAGAAACAAGGCGAGCAGCCGCAACGAAGATTCCAACCCAAAACGTGTGTGAGGCTTGCTGTTCAT
>JBGSKR010000561.1:0-3329 GCA_041741135.1 Mariniblastus sp. | reverse complement strand
TCAGTTCCAGCAGTTCGGATAAATGAAGCAATGGATTATGGGAAAACAAGGCATCATTGGCAATTGGGCGTGAGCCGTTTCTCGCAGCCGACGGATGGGTTACAATCAGAGTAACCGTTCTCGATGATTCTGAAAAACGTCGTCTATCGACATGGTTCGTAGCCGAAGTCGTGAGACTTCGGTTTTATCTGTTTGTAGAATTCCCGAACTCTCACGAGTCCGGCTACAATCCGTGAACGGTTACCAATGAGAAATCAAGGGACAGATTAATGATTCAACACATTCCAGAATCCATCATGACCGCCGAGCAGTTGGCAAAATTGCCTAGCGACGGGAACCGCTACGAGCTTGTCCAAGGAGTTTTGAAATCAATGTCACCAGCAGGCAGTGAACACGGTTGGATCGCAGGCCAGGCCTTTTTCCTATTGACCCAACACGTCAAGAAACACAAGTTGGGAAAAACGTATGCCGCCGAGACGGGGTTTCGGATTGCTTCTCACCCAGACACCGTTCGCGCACCCGATGCTGCGTTTATCAGCACCGCTCGACTGAAAACGGTGGAGCCGACTCGCGGTTTCCTGTCGATCGCTCCTGATTTAGTTGTCGAAGTTATCTCGCCCAGCGATACCTTTTCGTATGTTGAAGCTAAAGCGAAACAATGGCTGGAAAGTGGCTGCCAGATCGTTCTAATTGTCGATCCCGCTAATCTAACTGTTTATGTTCACCGCAGCCTCTCGGAAATTCTCGTTCTTGGCATTGGCGAGACGTTTGAATCGGGTGAAGTCTGCGGCGACTGGACGTTTAACGTGAATGAAATTTTTGAGATCGACGACGCATAGTTCACGAAAGCCAAACAATCTTGTCTGAACAAAATCTCAATACGCTGACCGTCACCGAACTGACGGCTGAGATTCGATTCAATCTGTCCAACGAATTCTCGAACGTCGTCGTCACGGGCGAAGTCTCCGGCTTAACGCAACCGGCATCGGGGCATTTGTATTTCACGCTCAAAGACGAAACAGCTCAGATCAGCGGCATCATCTGGCGTAGTAATGCCGAGCGATTGAAGTTCAATCTTGAGAACGGTCAAAAGGTCATTTGCTCCGGCAACGTCGATGTCTATCCGCAGCGGGGAAGCTATCAACTGAACATTCGCACCGTGCAACCGGCGGGCGAAGGTGCATTGCAACTGGCGTTCCGGCAACTGCACGCAAAACTCGAATCCGAAGGCCTGTTCGATCCCGCTCGTAAGAAACTTTTGCCGACTTTTCCGCAACGCATCGCGGTCATCACCAGCCCCTCAAGTGCAGCAGTTCGGGACTTTCTTCAAGTCCTTCATCGTCGTTGGCCAAATTTGTCGGTCACGATCATGCCGGTCAAAGTCCAAGGCGACGGGGCTGCGGCAGAAATCGCAAATGCAATCAACTCGATTTCTGATTTTGCGATCGCTCCTGATGTCGTGGTGGTGACGCGCGGCGGCGGAAGCATCGAAGATTTGTGGAGCTTCAACGAAGAGATCGTTTGCCGAGCGATCTTTGATTGCCCGATCCCCGTCGTCTCAGGAGTCGGACACGAGATTGATGTGACTTTGACTGACCTGGTCGCCGACGTGCGAGCGCTCACGCCTTCCGAAGCTGCCGAACGAATCGTGCGAAATAAACGCGAGGTGATCGAGTTTCTCAAGACGTTGCAAAAACGCATGACGGCGGTTTTGCAGAACCGATTCGAGCTGGCAAGGCAGCGACTTGATTCGCTCGCTAATAAAACGGTGATGCGAAAGCCTTTGGATCGGATTCGATTTGCTTCCGTCGAACTTGACCGACTGGGCCAGCGCTTGCAACAGTCGCTCGAACAATCGCTGACCCACCATCGCCGTGATGTGGCCGAACTTGCCGCCCGACTCGAGTCGATCAATCCGCTGTCGGTTCTGGCTCGCGGTTATAGTTTGACAACGGACGCAACTGGAAAGCTGCTGACGAATGTTAGCGAGGTTTCGATTGGTGATGAAGTTCACACACGATTGGTGGGTGGAAGTTTTATTAGCGTGGTGGAAGACGTGCAAAAAGAGCCGGGCACGAAAGAGTCGCGCACAGAGTAAGCGATTAAGGAGCCGCGCAAATGAGCCGCGCACGGAGTAAGCGATTCAAGGAGCCGCGCACGGAGCAAGCGATTCAAGGAGCCGCGCACGGAGTAAGCGAATTATCAAACCTCGCATGGATTGATTACAATTTCAAACCTGTTACCAAGTTCGCAATCCAAGAAGCCGCGCACGAAGTAAGCGTCCGAAGGAGCCGCGCGGAGTAGGCAAGAAACCAAAATGACCCTCAGCCCCCTCTCCCTAAGAATTCGGATAAAAATTGATGAACTAAAAAACTGATTCGGTCCGAATTCTCAGGGCGAGGGGGAGCCAGAATGTAACTACCGGATAAACTTTTTGTTGAGAAAAGTCGAGAACAATAATTTTTACGTAACCGTTCACGGATTGTAGCCGGACTCGTGAGAGTTCGGAAAACTACCAATCAGATAAAACCGAAGTCTCACGAGTTCGGCTACGAACCTCGTCAATCCGCGACCTTTTTCGAGATCACCGTGAACGGTTACATTTTTACTCACCTTTAACGGCCACTTCTTTTGACAACTGAAAAAACTACGCAACTCAACAATAGTCAACCCACACCTACGCAACCCAACACCACCCGGACTCCATGGGTTCGCATCTTTCGCTGGGTGATGGTCGTGCTGGTCGTGGCGGCCATCATTTACACGGGCATCAAGACGTCGCGGCAACTGACGGAAAGCAATTTTGATTTTCGCGAGGTGCGGTGGCGTTGGTGGTGGCTGGCGGTCGTGGCTTATGTGGGTGCGATGACGCTCTCTTGTTTGTTCTGGCATCGAGTGCTGGTGTCGTTGGGTCAACACGTCGGCTATGGGAAGACGCTGCTGGCTTTCTTCAGCAGCCAACTCGGCAAATACGTGCCAGGCAAAGCGATGGTCGTCGTGATTCGCACGGATATCATTCGTGGCGACAAAGTCAGCGTCGGACCTGCGGCGGCCAGTGTGTTTGTGGAAACATTGACGTGGCTGTTTGTGGGAGCGGCGATCGGGTCGCTCTTGTTGGTGCTGAAGTTTCGCGAGCAGACTTGGCTGCTGGTCGCTGCGGTCGCGATGACAGTGATTGCGGGAAGCCTTACCGCGCCGCCGATCTTTCAACGAATTGCGAGGCGACTCGGAGTCGCAAAAGGAAAACAATCCGAGCGCATTCTCGCGGGGCTGAATTGGCCGACGATGTCATTCGGCTGGATGGTGATGTCGATCGGTTGGTGTTTGAA
>JBGSKR010000560.1:0-2177 GCA_041741135.1 Mariniblastus sp. | reverse complement strand
CGTTTGCCCGTTCGACACGTGCACGCTTTTGAAGTTTGGTTTCTTCCATCTTGCGGATATCCATCCACCAATCGGGAGGAGTTCGAACACCTTTCTCAGCGTATTTCAGGTTGTCTTGAAGATACGCCTCCGGACATTTCTTGAAGAACGTCATTCCGAATCGTTCTTTTGCCGCGAGCGTAATATCAATCCACTCCGATAAAAGCCTGTTGGGATAACGTCGCGCAAGTCGATTCGCGCCTCGCTCGTCAATCCCCAGGATTCTCAGCTGCTCATCAAACGGCGATTCAAGTTCTTCGCTCATGTTGTTTTTCTCGTTGAAACGCTCACCGCGATACAATGTGACGACAAAGTTGCCAGCCCTGTTCTTCTTAAACGCCTGGCGATGGCAATCTGACAAGATGCCGACGCTTTGCAGTGACCGAATGGCCCGTTGGACTCGTATTTTCAGGTCACCGTTTTTCAGAGTTGACGAGTACCCCAGTATTTCGGTCCCTAAATGTCGCAATTCAAGAGGATGGCTTTTCGAGAAGCGGTATCGGAACAACTTCGCCAGAAACAAGAACAAACGTCGACTCGGAACATCAAGATTTCGATACAAAGGCAAACTGAATCGCATCATACCGCCAGCAGGTTTGAGCATTTCAAAAAAAATTGGATCCCAGACAATCCGCCATGATCTTGATGAGTTCTCATCCAATGGCATTGAGTAACTAAAAAACCCGAAGCTGACTCGCCTTTGTTCGGCCCGGACTGGATCGTAAAACGCATCATTTTGATATTGAATGCAGCTGAGCCGCTCCAACACCTGAATCAAATCGGAAAATTGTCTACCTCCTTTGGATGTGGAGCTGACGATTCCAAGCTGGCGAAGGATAAAGTGTCGAGACGCGCAAAATTCGCCATCTGAATCGTTTTGCGCGAGCGTCAAGGCCAACATACCCCACAAATACAACTCGTCCTGGGGCGAGATTCCCAACGGGCAGAATACTCGAACGTTGGCTCGCCGCCTTCGTCTTTTGTTGTCCGAATAGTAATACCCCGTCTCGAAAACACTATTTTCGACCAAACTCCTGCGCGAATCGAGCGGGCAAAGGGCGTGTTCGACCAATGATAGTTGGCCAATACCGCTTCTTAGAGTTTTTGCTTGACCCTTTCGCATCGTTTCAGTTTAAGTAGGTTCAACAAGTCGGGTTTAACACGAACAATCAATGCCCGAAAGATAAAAATGTTGACGACCTTCTGCCGATCATGGCAATCTATCGTTAGTCAAACCAAATACTTAGCCAAGAATTGCCACTGGCAATCGAAGGTTACCAGGGACTTATGCAGGGAATCACAATTTGCATGATCAATCAGAAGGGCGGCTGCGGAAAATCGTCAACATGCTTTCATGTTGCCGGTTATTTCGCGAAAGCCGGATACCGGGTGTTGCTTGTCGATGCAGATCCACAGGGCTCATTGAGTCAAGGTTTCTTTGGTTCGTCAATCGTGGAGGATTTGGAGCAACACGAAACTCTGGCTGCTATGTTTGACGGGGACATCTTTCTTTCTTCACTGGATGAACTGGTTGTCGGAACTGTCTTCCATGGGATTGGCATAATACGAGCCAACCAAACGCTGGCGAAGTTTAATGTTCCTGAGCCCGAAAACTCTGGGCTCAATCAATTCGCCATGCAAACGATATTTGATGATGTTGAGGGCTATGACCTGATTCTGATCGACTGCCCACCGAACCTGTATCAATGCAGTTGGAACGCAATGCTGGCAGCAGACTACGTCGTGATCCCGCTGCCACCAGAAGATTTTGGGACTCAAGGATTGCGGACAGTTCATCAAGCGGTTCAATGTGCAAAGGAATTGAATCCACGGCTTCAATTACTGGGTCAGGTCATTTCACGATATGATCGCCGTCTGGTCGTTCATCGTGCTTATGAAAAAAAGCTCCGCGCAATTTACGGTGAATCGGTGTTTACAACCACGATTCCAGAAGCCGCAGCATTCAAAGTTGCCTTGGCCCGCCGACAGCCAGTTTCCTACTACAGTGCGTGGTGCAAGGCGACAAAGCAAACCCGATTGTTCGGTCAGGAGCTTTTTTACCGAATCAACTTAGCAACCCAGAATTCGCAAAAGGTAGCGTGAATAGTCGATCAGCGATTGAATCAGTTGCGGCAAAC
>JBGSKR010000559.1:0-2810 GCA_041741135.1 Mariniblastus sp. | reverse complement strand
CGGCAAATCTGCTCGATTTTGAGGATGCAGAAGCAAACGCAACATCCTTTGAACTGGCTGATACTCTTCGTGAGAAACGATCAGAGCAACATCTCGATCCAAGTGGCCCGAAACGAAGAACTGATTCAACCCCTGTTCGATCCCAGTTTGTCTTTGGGATAGAGAATTGGAAATCGTGACCGCATAAAGTTCTTGAAATGACGCCGCGCCGGCTGATAGATTCATCTGCCGAGCACGCGCCGCCGTCGTACCTGTAACGCGAACATCATCGACAAAGAGAACATGGATTGAATAGTCCTCAAAATCGGATCGAGGTATCAATGACTTGGTCGATTTATGGCGATTCGCCCGCTCGCTGGCGCTTAATGTCGCATAGTTCTCAATCCCAGACCCAAGTCGCGTTAATGGCTTGTGAATCAAAGTGTTTAAACGCTGATTGGTTAGCCAAAGGTTTACCCGCTCTAGCATCAACTGCATCAATCGGTTGGAAGCTGAAATGACGTTGCGTACTCCGGGTGCAATCACATAAATGAACTCCCCTTCGTTAGTCGCTCGCTGGATTGTCTTCCATAACTTGCCCCGAGTCTCAAGCGTTGAAATCATTTTGGTTGCTAGTTGATCTCCCCACCAATTCAAATCGGGGACACTTCCAAATTTCATCCGACTAAACGATTCCAAAATCTGATGCTGATTTTGCGAGTCCGTTGGACCCAGGATGACGACTTTGGATTGACTCAATTCAATCGAGCCTGCTGAATTGGCATCAGGTGCACAATCGATATGGCACACTGAGAGAGCGGGTTCCTCAATGGTCATGGTCGCGCTTCGGTTGAGATTCCATTTCGATGTGCCTTAAAAGAATCTGAAAACCTTTGGATAAATCACGGTGCCGACAATAGCCATCGGTGGATTGTGATGCCGAAAATAGTTGCTGGCAAAAGTCTCGTCCAGCGGCGTGGAAAAACTCGGGAAGCAAAAAGTGTCGATTACCTGAGCCGCCTTTTAAGATAAACTTGACCAGCCTGGCGTTAATCGTAAGTGCTCGACCTGACTCACTTTTTGATTCGGAAAAACACTGCATTAAATCTTCGAGGGTTTCGATTTTGGCGTGATTCAGCAAATCTTCAAATTGCGGATTCGATTGGTTTAACGTGTCGGAAAATCTTATCCAGTAAACAAACAAGACGCGACTCGGTTTTTGCTCAGACAAATTCAACAACTTTACCAAAACGTCTTCGTGAGCACCTGTACAGCGAAGATCATCAAACACGACTAAAGTTTTCCCAGCCAATTTCGCCGCACAATCGGTGTTCAAAGTTACCGTTCGACGACTCATTGCGAGTTGGCGTTCGCCAGGATTCAAGCAACCATAATTTGACATTGCAAAACCGCCATGTCGATGAAACTTGATCGGAACCGGCGCGATTCCCCGGTTTCGAAATTGGGCCGCCATTTGATCGACTACCGTAGCAGCGGCATTGGGAATCGAGCCATAGGCCGATGAAGCAAGAGCCAAATTTTCATGGATTGCCAGCTCAGACAGATCGAGCAAATATTTCACGACACCGGTGGCGACAGAATTAATCGCAGTTGGCGAACCGTATTTCATACGGCTGAACTCCTCGGCAATTGCTGGCGGAAGTTTCTGAGAAGGTGACACTGAGTGAATTGCGTGGCGGTGCATCGAGATCGAAACATCCGAACTCAACTCATTCGAGGGTATCTGCGGCTGAATCGGATCAATCGACATTTTCCGCTTTACAAAAATTATCCCGCCGACGTACCAATATCGAAATCGCGATCAATGCCTCCAATCTCACCCGAGTTTCCACAGCGAGGACATTCAATGGTCGATGGCGGATAGGCTGGTAAGCACATCATGGCTCGACACCCGCAAAACAAAACTTGCGGATTGGAGCAATAGGGGCACTGCGGCATTCCTGACAATTCAGATGCTGCAACCGTCGGCACGTTGAACGTAGCGTCGGCACTGGGACTGATTTCCAGTTGATGTGCTTCAACGGGATCATACATTTGGTTGTATGAATTCAGCCGAAAACGCATGAGATAAGGCTTGCGTTGAGTCAAGCAATAGGATTTGAGAAAAACTTGCAACGGCTTACCTGTGTACCGTGGGTAATCGCCGCGAGGAACATGCACCACTTCATCAGGCTTCTTGCCGAGATCAATTCCTTCATAGGACTCTTTGGCTCCGGCACCGACACTTGCGCTTCGCACGGATGCCGTCAGCCAGATAAAAAGTTTGCCCATCGTTTCAGGCGTCATGTCCGCAAGTTTGAAAACCGCGTCACTGACTTGACTCAGTACTCCATAGTCTACATCGTCGCCACAACCAATCGAATAAAAATTTGCAATACCGGGATTCGTCAATCGATCAACGGCGTGCTTGACTTGCTGCCAATCATCGGTAGCTTGTCCGTCGGTCAATAGAAAAACGAGAGGACGATAATCACCACGCCGGCCGCTGTTAGCAGTGACAACTTCTCCTTCAATACAATTGCGGAGCAACGCTAGTGCTTTGCCAAGACAAGTGCCGGGGGCGACCTGCAGCTTAGGTGTTTGCAATTCAATCAACTCCGTTAATGGTACTAACTGCTTGGCTTCGTGATTGAAGGTAATAATACTGACCCACGCAGTTTCCAATGCATGTGGGTCGGATCGCAGAGTTCCAAGTAGAACGTCAAGACCCTGTTGAACGGAATTGATTGCCCCTCCAACCATGGATTCAGAACAGTCAAGCAGCATATAAACGGGCAAACGACGCATTCGATTCTCCTACAGATTTGATC
>JBGSKR010000558.1:0-6925 GCA_041741135.1 Mariniblastus sp. | reverse complement strand
ATGTTGGTGATCATGCCGAGAAACGCCGCTGTCGGTGCCTCGCATTGGTCGGCATAAAGATCGCTGTATTTTTTGTCGACATGAAACGGCCCGTGAGGTGCATTGGTGGGTAGATAAACAAAAAATGGTTTTTCGGGATTGTCTTTGTTGGCTTTGATCCAGCCAAGCGCTTGCTGAAAAAAAACGTCGGTGCAATAACCCTTCGTTTGTTCGAAGCGGCCATTGTGTTTGATGATCGGATCGAAGTAACTCGTCCCCGGCGCGTCACCTTGAGTGCCCGGATAATTTTGCCCAATTCCGCCAGCTCCATGAATGAAGGTCTCGTCAAAGCCACGATTCTGCGGCTGATAAGGATCAGCGTCGCCCAAGTGCCATTTGCCAAAAATGCCAGTGGTATAACCCGCCGATTTGAGAACTTGAGCGATTGTGGTGGCTTCGAGCGTCATCCGATCGCGTTCCAGAATCGTATGCGTGATCCCATTTTTAAAAGCGGCTCGTCCCGACATCAGTGCCGCTCGCGTCGGCGCACAAGTCGGACTGACGTGAAAGTCCGTGAAGCGTGTGCTTTGCGTATACAGTTGATCGAGATTGGGCGTCTGCAAGAATGGATGCCCGTGACAACCGAGGTCGCCGTAGCCTTGATCATCCGTCATCACGAGGATGATATTGGGTTTGGAATTGGTCGCGAGGTGGGCTGGCGATTCAGCGATGGCCAATGTTTGAATCCCCATCCACAGTGAATGGCAGACTATGAGAAAGAAAATGAATTTGTGAGTCATGGTTGCTGTTATTTTTCTGGTGACGGAAAGGAAATAGATGTCGTTTTGCGAATTAAATCCTGACGAGCAGCGAAGCATCGTGTCATGGCACGGATTCGAACAACAATAGCTTACCGCAAATCAAGTTCTTGCCGACGGTCACTCCGTCAGCGGCCACAGAAACAGTCAACTAAAAGTTTACAGTCTCCTGATAACACGACGATTGGCAGGAAGATTTAACGACAGGAAGATTTTGACTTTTGGATTTTTGCGAATTTTCCTGTCGTCAAATCTTCCTGTCTAAACCATGTTGAATAGCGGGATCGAGAGTGAGTGGCTCAACGGTTTACAAATCGAGGTCTTCAAAAGGCTGGTCGAGAATGTTGCGGTCGCGGACGGGAAGATTCGCTGGGTCTTCGATTTCGCCTTCGTACGGTTCGACGTGAATCAGATTGCCGCGCACTTTCGTGATCTTAACGGCATCGCCCATTTCAATGGCAAACCCATTGCTGATCGCATCGAGTTTCTTCCCGTCCACCAAAATAATTCCGCTGGGCAACATCTTCGTTTTGGCGATTCCCAATTGGCCGATCAAGTCTTTCGAATGGAGATCGTCAGGAAGGACTTCATGCGGTTCTCTTTCGTCAAGCAAGATACTGCGACCAATCGGAGTGTGGGGCCAGATCTTCAGCATCGAGACTAACAGCGCGGGCAGCGCCATTGCAGTTGCCAGTAATATGAAGGCACCGGTATAAAAGTCTGCGAGAAAGCCAGTCACGATTCCCGACAGGATCAGCACCGCCGCCAGTACACCCAACATTCCGGCCGAGGGCAGAAACAGTTCCAGCACGACGACGCCAAGTCCAACAACAATCAGGATGATTGACCAGTAAAGGGGATTCATGTGAGTGAGTTTTCAGTGGGCAGTATGCAGTAGTCAGAATTCAGTAGTGCGTAAACATTCTCGCGTCGGACAAGAAAGTCCAACGTACAAACTACTTACGCTTCCGCCGGTTTCACGACCACGCGATTTCCGATCGCTTCGGTGACCGTCACCGATTGACCTTTATCGATCATGCGACCGTCGGAAATCACATCATACACTTTACCATCGATGCGGACTTTGCCGGAAGGAATACATCGCGTAATCGCCACGCCTTGTTTGCCAGCCAAATGGCTCCAATCGACGACCGAATCTCGGTCAACTTCATCATCGATACCCAGCTCTCGTTTTCGCGATTCTGGGTCGAGCATCAGGTTGCGAAAAAAAGGAGAATTCGGCAAGACGCGACGCAGTGCAAACGCGGCCGCGAACAATCCGCAGCCCGCACCTAGCAACGGCAGCAGCGAACTTGGAAGTTGCGCCCATTGCTTGCTGCTCGTCGGAATCAAGAACGTCTGAGATGCTAATACCAACGATACGGCGATCATGATCATGCCGCCGATTCCAAAAACACCAATTCCCGGCGTTAAAAAAATCTCGATCGCCACAAAGACCACACCAGCGACAAATAGCATGATCTCCAGCCAATCGGCGTTGCCGCCAAGATACTGGCTCCAAAAAAACAGCAAAAAACATATCGCCGATAAAAATCCTGGAACGCCCAAACCTGGAGCGGACAATTCGGATGACAACAAAAACATCCCGCAAAACAACAACAACATGGCGATGCCGGGGTTGGTTAAAAACGTAGCCGCTCGTTCGATGTAGCGATCGGTGGCTGATGGCTGCAGCGAGCGAGGGACTTCCTCAAGTTGATAAAACGCGAACACTTGCTCAGCGTCATTGGCGATCGTTCGCGCGACTAAGGCTTGTTCGGCGGCCTCGGCGGTGAGTCCATTTTCGGTATCAACTGGACCGAGCTCGTTCCAGTCGTCGGGTGACTCCAGATTTGCGAGTTCGGCAGCAGACAGCAATCGCAACTGTCCGGTCTGGATGTGTCGGTAGCGAGAAACGGGCAAGTTCGGATCAAGCATGGCCATCATCAATGACCAATCACCTTGTTTGTCGCGACCAAGTAATTCAATCATCGGTTGCAGGTCAGCCAGATCATCGGCCGTCAGCTCGCCCAACTCGCCGCCGTCGATTTTCCCACCCACACGCGCGTCAGGCGCCAAGATCAATTGATCGCAACTGAGCGCAACAAGTCCCACTGAACCTCGCGAGTGACCTTTTACAAATGCCACCGATTGAATGGTGTTTTCATCGAGATCAACGAGGTAGCGAGACAAATCGAGACAAGCATCAAGATTGCCAAGATTATCATCGAGATTTACGATGATCAGATTCGGAGGTTTGGCGGAAGCGAATTCGGCAGTCAAAGCGCGCATGACCCATTGCACCGTCCGCGCGTCAATGACTGGAGGAAGATTGACTTCTACCGCTCGCCATGCTTCTCCTGCCGGGCCTGATTCAAGTGCGTAAGCGGCTAAGTTAAAACGACTAGCGAGTTCTTTCTTGTCGGCAACGGTTTGAACACGTGGGAATCGAAAATCGGCCAGTTGCTCGGCTGTGAGCGATGTGAATTGTCCTTTGTCGGTAATTTGATTCGACTCGAGGACTTTACCGCTGGCTTCCAATTCTTCCATTTCCGCTAGATTGCAAAAAATGGTATTCTCGGTCGTTCGCACGCGAAACAGTTGTTGCTCTTTTTCCAGCATCGACATTACCATGGGAACGGGCAAGGTCAATCGCTGTGATGCGAGGCCTCGATAAATATCCCGCACCAGCGTATCAACATTCTCTTCATCGATTCCAGCGCGACCGATCGAGGCACCTTTATCCAAGGCGATTTGATTCGCAGCGACTGCAATCAGCACGGCGTGTCCGATAAGCTGACCGGTGGAGTCGTCACGGGGGTCGGCCGAAACATAAGCCACCGTTTCGATGCGGTTCATTTCGCGACTGGAGAGGAACCGAGCGAGCGATTGGCACGCCTCGAGCTCGCTGCCACCGCCTGTTTTTCCACGTGCCGTATCGAACTCCAGTACCACTAAAAAACGATCTTCGGCTTTGGTTGCGTCCGGCGTTTTTTCGGCGATCCGTTTGAGGGACAGTTTGACTTGGTCGGCTATTTTGCTGGTCACGGGCAGCGGGATTCGAATCAGCGAACCGGGACGTTCACTCGCTGGGGTTGCTTGGTCTTTTTCATCTTGAGCAAAAAGCGGAGAGGCGCTGGTTGCTGCCAGCAGGCACAAACCGAGAAAAAATGAGAAAAAACGAAGGGATAGAAAGAGGCGTTGCGCTGATTGGATTTCCCACTGCGACGGAAAGTTTTGCAAAACCATGATGTTTAAAGTGCGATTCGAGATCAGAAAATAGGCTGGTGTTAGCTGAGCCTGACGACCAAGCTAGATTATACGGCGACCCACAAAAAACAGCAGTACCAAGCCACCCATCAAGGCATAGTGAATACTCTGGGACTTAAGAAAGCTCTGTATCGTTTGCAGCGTCTTGAGCAGCAATTTTTTCACGTTTCGATTCGTCCCATTTGATTAACGCAACCGTAAATCGTCGGCGTTGTTCTGCTTTATCTAGCCAAGCTTTTAATGGAATGATCGGAGGTTCCGCAACGGGTTTGGTCGATGCCACGGTGTCGAAGTAATCGATGTAAATTTCGAATCGTTCGGCGGGTGTTAGAGATTTAGCTCGCTCTGTCGAATAAGGCGCGAGCAAGGTATTGTAAAGCCGCCAGTTTTGTTGAGGGGCAAATTCCATGTGGTTAGTTTAAGTACTCCGCCCGCAGACGCAAGAGAAGTATGAGCGATCTTTCCAGGAGAGATATAAATGGTCGCCGGATTGGACGCTGGTCGCTGAGCGAGTTTAATAGGAAGCGCTGACATATCTGGCAGGGACCCGCAACGATGAAAACTTTACCCCAATTATCGAGTACATTTTCGAAAGCAACCGGGCGTTCGTTGTGGGGTTATCTGCTACTGCATTTGTTGGCGGTGGCGATTGCCATCCCGATCTTCAGTCGTATTGCCCGCGATCAAATGGTCGTGGAGGCGCGACAAAGAATGATGGTCATGGCGACGATGTTTGCGACGTACTTGAATACTTTCGAAGATGGAATCGATGATCTTCGGCTGTCGAACTCGCTGCGGAAACTGGGCGACCAATCGGGCTCGCTACTCACCGTGATCGACGATGAGGGCGTCGTCGTTGCGGATTCGATTGACGTCAAACGCGTTGTCGGATCGGATGAATTCGGTGAAGACATCTCAAACGCGAGGGCAAGTGGAAGCAGTTTCTCGCAACGATTCGACGAACGGATGTTAACTTTTACGACCGTCTATCAACCGAACAGTACCGACCAACGCGGCGGTTTTTTGCGAGTTGCCATTTCATCGGCCTCCATGGATAACGCAATTGGAACCATCCAGCGGGTGATTTGG
This sequence comes from Mariniblastus sp., assembly GCA_041741135.1. Taxonomy (GTDB): domain Bacteria; phylum Planctomycetota; class Planctomycetia; order Pirellulales; family Pirellulaceae; genus Mariniblastus. The sequence goes on along the minus strand of JBGSKR010000558.1, from coordinate 1,769 downwards.
TTGTTCGCGATTCTCGGTAGTGCACTGATGGCTTTGTTGATGACCTTGTATTCCACTCGCAGCATGTTGCCATTGCGCGCGTTTGCTAAGTCAGCGCGACAAATTGGCGCAGGTACTCATGACACCAGTCTGCAACTGCAACATCGGCGCGATGAGTGGGGCGAACTGGCGGACGCCTTCGAACAAATGCAGGAAGAGATTCAACAACGCGAGGAACGTCTACTCGAAAATAGCCAACGCCTGGAAGCGGTATTGTTCAGCATGATCGAAGGCGTCGTCGGTCTCGATAGCAAAGGCAAAGTCATGTTGGCCAATGAGGCCGCCTGTCAAATGTTATCGCTTTCGGAATCAGAACTGCTTGATCGTAAGTTTCTCGATATCGTCCGCATTCCGGAGCTGTCTACCGCGATTCAGCAAACGCAATTGCATCGACGTTTTTCTCAAACCGAGTTTTTCACGTTGGGCAAAACCATACGTCGCTTGAGTGCGCGCGTTTCACCATTGGCCAATAACACGCAACCCGGCATCGCTGTCGTGCTGCACGATGTGACGGAGCTCCGGCAATTGGAAACGATGCGTCGTGATTTTGTTGCCAACGTTTCTCATGAGCTGAAGACTCCCCTCTCATCGATCAAAGCCTATGCGGAAACCTTGAAAATGGGAGCGCTTTACGATCAAGAGAAGAACATGATTTTCGTGGAGCGAATCGAATCACAAGCCGAGCAGCTAGAGAGTCAGATTTACGATCTGCTGGAACTGGCACGAGTCGAATCGGGAACCGCCGCGTTCCGCATCACGCGAATGTCACTGAATGTGGTTGGCGAGAAGCTTCATCGACAATACACCAACATCGCTGAAGAGAACGGACTGGATCTGCAGTTGCGGTTATCAGAGAAGAATCCGATGATCAAAGCTGACGCCCATGCGATCGAAACGATTCTCAAAAATCTGGTAATTAATGCCATTCACTACACGCCCGTTGGCGGTTCGGTTCGAATCGAAACGGACCTCGAGAATGACGACGCCATTCTTCGCGTGATTGACACAGGAATTGGTATCGCCGCCGATCAACAGTTGAGAATTTTTGAAAGGTTTTATCGTGTTGATCGAGCCAGGTCGCGTGAGAAAGGCGGCACCGGACTTGGTCTGTCAATCGTTAAACACTTGACTCAAGCTTTTGATGGCAGCGTCCAGCTCGAAAGCCAGATTGGCAAGGGCAGCAAGTTCCAAGTGCGATTCCCGCGACAGGTTGAGTAGTACCGCAGTAGCCACGCTCGCCAAAGCGTGGTTTCGGTTGACCTAACTACGCTCGCCAAGGTCCGGCATCTGCCCATTCGTAGTGGACTTCGCCAGAATCCCGCCCCGGACAAGGGAACTCTGGCGAGTGCCACTTCATCGAGAAGTTATCTGCCGCTCGCATTTGAAAGTAACTCAATCGAGATAGCAGCTATTTCGGCGGCTCTTCGGTCATCTCTTTAACCTTCGACAGCTTCCCCAAGATTTCCAATCGCACCGGAACACTCGCGACACCCTTGCCGTTTTCATCGATCGCAATCGCTTCCAGCGAAACAGGCCCTCGGCCCAGCCACATCGCCGGGATGCGGAACGTCGCCTCATTGCCAGACTGCTGTGCGATTGATCGCATATTGTGAACCAATTCAATGGCGTTTCCAAAATTGGATTTGGCTGTCAGGGTAATTTGATCCGAATCCAAATACTCGGTGCCACTGGCAGTTAGCGTTGTCGAGAATCCACCGTTATCGATCAGC
>JBGSKR010000557.1:0-2712 GCA_041741135.1 Mariniblastus sp. | reverse complement strand
CCAGGCCCCCACCTCCCAGTGGGATTCATTCCTCTTACACTTTGATGGGCAACCGAATTCGACTGCTTAAAAGATCAAAGAAATGCTGAAGTAACGAACGAGCGAATAGCAAAGCGTGAAAAGCAAAGGCCGGTTGGATGTGACAAGCATTCGACTTCCACCCGACTTTTTTCATTCTGGATGCTGAGAACATTTTCAACAATGAGATTGGTCGTCAATCTAATTGAGATATATTGCTCATCGATCATGAGTTTCTTTGTCACCCCAGAAATCCGCTATTTTTCTATCCGTGGTGTTGGGGATTTCGTGATTAAAATGCTATAATTCAAGTATGTTCCAATGATTTCAACCGCGGATCGACTGGAATCACTTGGCAACTCATCGTTCAAAACTTATCTCAAAAAGCCAATATGATTGATTTTCATACCACATCGGATTGAGCTAGCTGACGAATATTGCCATGCGCGTTCGACCTGATTTTTGAAACTATTCGTATTTCCTATGGGACTGCCATCGTGCCAAAGGTACCTCGCGTCGCCCTCGACGTTGAAACATCGCTGGTCTACGGAAGGAGGATTCTTGAAGGAATCGCACGCTACTTACGCGCCAACCGACCTTGGTCGATTTGCCTCGAACAGCATGAGCTCAGCAGTAACCCTCTCGAACTGCTCAAACGCTGGAGTGGAGACGGCATCATTACGCGTACCGCCACCAAGGAATCCATAAAACTGATGCGTCGTCGGCGACTGGCGATCATCGACCTCGGCGACATCCATCCTCACCTCGGAATGCTGAGGATTTCGTCCGCGGATATGGTGATCGGTCGCATGGCGGCGGAGCATTTGCTCGAACGCGGTTTCGAAAACTTTGCCTGTTGCGGTTTTGCAGGAGAACATTGGTCAGAACGCCGCCGTGATGGTTTCGTCGGCGAAATCGGCCACAAGGGCTTTACAGCACAGGTCTATGAATCCCCTCGGGCCGGCCAACAGGCGTGGAAACGAGATCAGATGCGGCTCGTGGAATGGCTCGGATCGCTCAGAAAGCCACTCGGGGTGTTCGCAACCAACGATCTCCGCGGCCAACATATTCTCGACGCTTGTGCCCAGCTTGATCTAGCCGTGCCAGAGAACGTGGCGGTCATTGGTGTGGACAACGATGAAATAGTCTGCGGTTTTTGCCAGCCTTCCTTGACAAGCATTATTCCAAATCCCGAACGGATCGGCTACGAAGCAGCCCTCTGGCTCGATCGACTCATGGAGGGCGAAAAACCGACAACGACCGAGATTGAGATTCCTCCACTCGGAATTGCCGTAAGGCAATCATCCGATGTTTACGCGGTTGCAGACCCGGCGGTCGCATCTGCGCTCAGCTTTATTCGCGCAAGAGCCTGCGAGGGGGTCACGGTTAATGACGTTCTGAATCACTTGTCTGTCTCGCGAAGCTGGCTCGAGCGAAGTTTTCGCAAGCTCGTGAAGCACTCTCCCCAGGCCGAGATCCGTGACGTGCAGCTCAAACGCTGCAAAGAACTATTACGCACCACGAATCTCCCGTTGGATAAGATTGCTCATTTGGCAGGTTTCGAGCATCCTGAATATATGAGTGTCGTATTCAAGCGCGCACTAAAGGAAACTCCTGGCAATTACAGAAAGCAGAACGGCGAGCACAATTGATGTAAAATGAGATGATCATGGGACTTTTTGGTAAACATTCATCGTTGGCAACTTTCATTCTCTTCCTGGTAGTGACTACCTGTGGAAGTGCTGAAGTTCTGCGCGCTGAAGAGATGAATCAGCCAATCGACTTTGCCACCCAAGTCAAACCCTTGCTGGCCCGCCGGTGCTTTGCGTGCCATGGTCCTGAAACTGGAGAGGGAGGATTGCATCTTGATAGTCCAGAAACAGCATTCGCTAAACTCGATTCCGGAATGCACGCGATCGTCCCAGGTGATGCCAAAAACAGCGAACTGTTGACGAGAATATCTAGCGACGATGAATTCATGCGAATGCCGCCTGAAGGCAAACCGCTCACTGACGAAGAAATCAAAACACTCAAACAGTGGATTCAAGAAGGCGCGGAGTGGAAAAAGCATTGGGCGTTCGTTCCTCCACAATCGCATATACCGCCCAGCGTCAAGCAACGCGAATGGGTAAAAAATCCAATCGACGCTTTTCTCCTATCGCGACTCGAACAAGAAGATCTATCCCCTGCCCAGCCTGCAGACAAACGGACGCTAACACGCCGGGCCTACTTCAACTTGATTGGCCTGCCGCCCACGACCGACGAGATCAACGAGTTTCTAGAAGATGACAAGCCCGATGGCTGGGAACGATTGATCGACAAATTGCTAGCCTCGCCCCACTACGGCGAACAATGGGCGCGCCATTGGCTCGACTTGGTACGATTTGCCGAAACCAACAGTTTCGAGCGCGATGGTGCGAAACCCAATGCCTGGAAATACCGTGACTATGTGATTCGATCTTTCAACGAAGACAAGCCCTACGACCAGTTCGTCAAAGAGCAAGTGGCTGGCGACGAGTTGGACCAAGTCACGCAAGATTCCATCGCAGCGACAGGTTATTATCGACTCGGAATCTGGGATGACGAACCCGCAGATCCCGTGCAAGCTCTCGCCGACGAGAAAGACGATCTGGTCTCCACGACGGGGCAGGTTTTCCTTGGGCTTACTCTCGGCTGTGCTCGCTGCCACGATCA
>JBGSKR010000556.1:0-5056 GCA_041741135.1 Mariniblastus sp. | reverse complement strand
AGGCAGTCGCGTGTTCTTGATGAACAATGTACATGATGACCAGCCAGTCGTTTTCGAAACTCGCTGGGCGATGTCGTATCTGCGCGGCCCGCTGACTCGCAGTCAATTGCAGGCTCTCGTTCATCCAGACCGCGTCAGCGATTCAGCGAAAAAAGTAGCGGTCGTCGAACCGCCCCAGCCCGCTGCGATGCCTAGCCGTTCCATGACTACATTCCAGTCAGAAAAATTAGCTTCGGTTGCCGCAGAAGCGATCGACCCGCGGACACTGTTGCCCGAGAACATCAAACAGTATTTCGAAGCGCCACCTTATTCGTATTCAGCTGGCGATCCGATTGAGTATTACCCGACGCTGATGGGCTCGGCCAGTTGGCACTATAAAACCTATGGTCTCGACCAATGGGACAAAGGTAGCTTTTTGGCTTTGATCGACAATGAAGAAAAACCGGATCACGTGTGGGAGAGTTCCGAGCGCATCTCGCGACCACTCGAGTTCATGGATGAACCACCCGAAAAAAGTAAATTTGTTCCCCCACCAGCGATTCTGAAATCGAAAACCAGCTATCGTAGTTGGGAGAAAGATTTGAAAGCACATTTGTTCGACAGTCAGAAACTTCCTATGCTACGTTGTCTCGAGCTCGACGAGTATTCGAAGCCAGGGATGACGCAAGGCGATTTTCGCGTTGAATTAGAACAAATGGTCTCCGAACGTCGCGATCTGGAAACTGAAAAGCTGCGGAAAAAATTCATAGAAAAATTTAGCGACTTGCGGGTCGATATTCGTAAAGCCGAAAACGAACTGGACAAAGAATCCGAAGAGTATCGCAGCACTCGACTGAACTCGGTGCTATCTGTTGGTTCATCGATCATGGGTGCCCTGCTCAGTCGCAAGACGTTTAGTTCCACCAACTCACGGCGCGCCGGTTCGTCGGCACGCTCGCTGGGGAAATCGGCACAACAAAAATCCGATATGAACCAAGCCAAAGCCAAATTGGATGAACTTCAAATCGAGTACGAAGCCCTTGATCAAGAGTTTGCTTCCGCGATGGCAGAAGTTTCCGAGAAACAGGCTGTCGATCAACTAACGTTTGAGCAACTTTACGCCAATCCGCAAAAAAGTGACATGAAGGTCGACGAAATATCGGTCGTGTGGCGACCCCGTCGGATCGATCAGTAAAGCTAATGCATCGCGGGCGTCTCGCCCGCATGTTACCTACTTTGTGCTGAGGGCTAAAAAGTTTTATAAAGCAAACTGAAAACAGGGCTGACAACGGCTTAAGCCTTAAGGCAATTAAGTTATGCCCACGGGGTGACGCTCAACCCAAAGCAGGTGGCATTGAGCATCTCGCCTGCAAGTTTGCTGATTTATGCAAGCCTACTGTCGCAACGCACCCAAGCAATTTGATCTCCGCGATTCAAAACAGGTAATTTCATTGGAAATTATTCGCCAACCTTGCAATACTAACTGCGGCGTCATGGCGACTTCCATTTTACATTCATCTCAATCGACAACTGTGTTGAAGCGTCCTCACCATGAACTTTCCGTTCACTATTGAATTGATGCTCTTGCTTGGAATGGGCTGGATCACCGTTCGAATGTCTCGATCAGGATTCGCAAAAAATTTGATCGGATTGCTACTACGTCTGTTGACGATTTTTGGCGGTTGGGGATTGGCGGTGTTGATTTACCATGCTGCCCGTTTCATCAACGCGGGTTTTCTGATCAGTCTGTTTCTGAGTCTCGTCGGAAGCGTCGTAGTTTTTGCATTAATTGATTGGCGGTTGCGACGGCAGGCAATCGAGGAACGCTGGAGTGAACGCCTGACGGCAACCATGCGCCTGTCGCAGAGGTTCGATGGCCTGCTAACCGGAGGCTTGGTTTTGCTGGTTTGGTTCGTGGCGATGGTTACTGTTTTAGTTGGCAGCGAGGTTGCCTCACTCAGTCCCACTGTGCGAGAAACGTGTCAGAATACGTTGCTATTCAAACACCTGATCGATGCTCCGGTTGGATTGATGAGTGAAACGTCTGCTACGTTATCAATGGACAGTTCTAAATTGTCAGCCGGTTCAAAAGCAGAAGTTCTGCGGGCGTCGCAAGAGCAGTCCGAATTTTTCGCTCGATTTTCACAAGGTGTGCAACAAACGAAACAGCAATTGTACGATGCGACTGGGTTGGATTCGTTCAAAAAAGAAATCGACCGAACGCGCCGAATCATCAACTTGCCCCCAGACGATAAGGTTTGGCTGCTAACTCACCATCCTCAATTGAAAAAGATGATCGATCATCCTGCGATGATCCAAGTCTTGGACAATCCAGAATTGATGGAACGTTTTGACCGATTTGCTAACGGCCGAATAGAAGAAGTCATACTCATTGGAGCTGACCCCGACATGCAGCGATTGCTGGAAGATGCGGAAGTGAAAGCCCTCATCCGAGACATCAATCTGGGGGAGATGTTACGCCAGTGCGAACAACGCCATGAGCAAGATTAACGATATTGTCATCGTTCACTACGGCAGAAAAAACCAATTTTCATTAGTGTGAATTCGCTCGTGCATGGAAGATTCGCGATCGAGTTGGTTGTAAAGCTTTTTCTCGAGCTCTTGTTGAGCCGTTCGATCCTTCAAATATTGCTCTGCCACGTTGTTACCGACGGTTCGCACGAGGCTACTTAACCCGGCAGTTGACTGAACGACCTTAAATTCATAGCGTCCATCGGTCGTGGAGTGATAAGCCAACGCGCCACCAACCGCATCGGCCACTTGTCGATAATCCTTCAGCAATTCGACCGCGGCTGGCAACACTTTTTGGCGAGGATAAGTCAAACCAACGGGAGTTACCAAGTAAAGCTCATCCGTGTCAGGATTGTAGTTCACGTGGGCAACATGAATCGGCATCTCAAGATTCGCCATTTTGCTTTCCAACTCTTCGCTTTCCTCAGCGTCAATTTCGTCAGCTAACTTTTGAACTTTATTCAAAAAGGTTTCCATGTCTTGATGAAGCAATGTCTCCAGAGACGCCACAAAATCGATCCCGTCCAAAAGAAGGTGTACCAATCGCAAATATTCAAGCTGCTGCACGTTTTCCGGCACGTTTCCGCCAACGAGGAGATTGTCGAAAGCTTGCGCGATTGGCTCCCCCGTCATTTGAGCAAAAAGCGTCGGATCGTTTCCACCGGGCCACAATAGAGAATAATTCTCTGTCATTCGATGCAGTGTGAAATAGCGGTTGATTAGCTCGTGTTCGTTGTAGCCGAAAATGCCGCCACGCGTCCGGTAAATGTCTTCGTAAATCAAGCGAGTCACCCCGTCCTCCAGTTTTTCCGAATCGCTCCGGCTGGATGAAATGAGCCACGGAGGGTTAGCGCTAAAGTCCGATCGCAATTTTGACCAGTTCATGCAGTTGGAATTGTAAGCCTTCGCTTTGGCGGCAAAGAAATCTTCCAGAAATTTCGCATCGCTTGGAGGAATCGCGTGGAGCGCAATCAGTCCCGAACTCTGTTCGACAACGTCAGCCAAATAATCGGCAAAACTTTCGTATTCATGCGGCAATTTTCCAGACGGCACAAAGCGGGTACTGATCGACCAATCCACGATGCTTTCCAGTGTTGGCAGAGGAATATGCGAGTCGTAAGCGCGCGCAATGGTGGCATGTGTCGCCATCGGCAATTCCTTTTCCGTCATCTTTTGGCCGATTCGCTTGATCACAGCGTCGACCCACTCCCACTTCTGTGGCGGAGCGGCCTTGCCGGATACCGTCAAGAAGTTCTTGCTACCCGGCAAAGTCGAAATCGCCTGTTTGACTTCTTTCATCGGGATCGGCTGAGTTGCCGATTTCGCGGAGATCGCGTTCGACATTACAACCACATTCAGAGACTGAAACTCTTTGCCAAGATTCACGGACACGGTCAGCCCCTGAAAATCTTCAACAAACTGATACACGTTTTCAAACAGAACTTCATAGCTGCCGCTGGCAAGGCACTCCGCATAGTCCATCAATTGTTCGATGTCGCGGATTCCGAATCGCGTTTGCAACTGCGTATTGATCTCAGCCAACGCCTCCTCATCCATATCCGATAAAATCTCTTGGCGAAGTTCGGCAATCGCATCGGGCGGGATCTGTTGGAACTGCTTGAGCATCGGCAATAGCGGCTTCAGCGGAGCCGTGTCAATCGCCAGCAAAATATTGTCGGCACTGTGCGTCTTTATCGCCTCGCTAATCAACAGTGATTGGCTCAGGTTCTTCTGGCCCGGTGCATCAATCATCATCTGAGCAATTTCTGCCGAGCCGCATAACGCGACCATGTCTTTGGAACAAACGACGAACGCGCTAAGGTCGGGCGACTCGATCAATTGCGCCGTTCCCCCATTAAGCTGCACGTCTTGGGGCGGCGCAGCCATCGGCAACGACTGTCCCAGCATTGCCGAGAAACGATTCAGATCGGTCACGGGAATACAAACTGCAAACCCTTTGTCGGGAGGAGCCATGTAGAGCGAGAAAGTCAGAGGTCGCTTTGGATCGATGCCAGACATTTGCGAGAGCGCTTCGACGGACATCGGCTGTTCCATGATCTGCATGCCGATCATTGCGAGAAGCGGATTGGGCTCTTCCATAGCGATTTCAGCCATCGGACCGATAGCCTTTTCAGGAACGAAGGGCATCGCCATGTCGCTAATATCGTCGAGCAGTTTTCCAGCTTCCGTGATTCGCAAATGGAAAATTGCATCGGGGGGCAAAAGTTCTTCGGGCGATTTGTTGTCGGCCAAGCCGGAGGGTGCGAGTGTTAATTGAGGCTGAACAAAGGGTTCGACTGGTTGCTCAAACGGCTCGTCATCCGTCTTTCCCAAATTGGGTGAAACTTCTGGTTTCAAGCCTTGCCAAAAACCAGGCTGTTTGTCTTCGGCGATCTTTTGCTGTTGCGGAGCGATCGTGCCTTGTTGAAGCTGAGCCGCATCGACGGAGGCAAGCAAACCTGATGCCGCAATGAATAGCATCAGCAACATGAACCCCCGAACGGTTTGATTCCAACGAAACGATTGAATGTTAAGTCTCATTGTC
>JBGSKR010000555.1:0-4622 GCA_041741135.1 Mariniblastus sp. | reverse complement strand
TGTTTAAACGAAACTACTTGCCAGCGAATTTCGCCATTTTGGGAATCAGTCGCAGCGAGCTTTCGGATGACGATTTCCGTAACAAATCATTTTTTGAAAATGAGTTTCTTGATCTTGCGGAGGAAACGGAAGAGATAAAATCCGCGTTTGCCAAACGGCTGTTTTATCAGCCCGTCGATACGAATGATGGCGCTGACTATGTCAGAGTCAAACAGCGATTTGAAAAACTTGATGCAGAATTCAAGACGGGCGGCAACTGCATTTGGTATCTTTCCACGCCTCCCGTACTTTACGAAAAAATTCCTGCCTTCCTCGCTGATCAGGGACTGAACCGTGCCGAAGGAAGCTACCGTCGATTGGTGATTGAGAAACCGTTCGGCTACGACCTCGCCTCAGCACGAAATTTAAACAAGAGTTTGAAGCAGCATTTCGATGAGGAAAATATTTACCGCATCGATCATTACCTCGGCAAAGAGACCGTGCAGAATTTGTTGGTGACTCGCTTCTCCAACGGAATTTTTGAACCCCTGTGGAATCGCAACTACATCCACCATGTCGAAATTACATCCGCCGAAGATTTTGGCGTCGGCAGCCGCGGAGGCTATTACGACACCTCCGGCGCACTCCGCGACATGTTGCAAAACCATTTGATGCAAGTCGTTGCTCACGTGGCGATGGAACCGCCAGTTGCCCCCAATGCTTACTCGATTCGCAATGAAAAAAACAAACTGCTTGAATCGCTGCGACCACTATCCGAGGCGGATGTTGCCTCTCAGGTGATTCGTGGGCAGTACGTCGCATCCAAGATTCGTGGTAAATTGATGCCCAGCTACCGAGACGAAGAGGGCGTTCCTGCCGACTCGAAAACTGAAACCTATGTCGCCATCAAGTTCTTTATTGACAATTGGCGCTGGTCGGGGGTGCCGTTTTATATTCGTACTGGGAAATACTTGCCAACCAAAGTGGCGGAGATCACCATCACTTTCAACAAACCACCGCATACACTATTTCGTCGTGAAGCGGAGATGTTCAACAAGCCCAATAACCAGCTAGTGATACGCATTCAGCCCGACGAAGGACTGCTGCTGAATTTCGGAATGAAAGTTCCCGGTGAGGGCTTTCATGCGAAAAACGTTTCCATGGATTTCCATTATTCGGAACTCGCCGATTCGGACGTTCCCGAAGCCTACGAACGATTATTGCTCGATTGCATGAAAGGCGACGCGACGTTGTATGCGCATGGCGATAGCGTCGAACACTCTTGGAAGTTTGTCGAGCCCATTCTCAATGCCTGGAAAAACGATCCAAGCATTCCGGTATATGGCTATCCTGCCGGTAGTTGGGGACCAGACGTCGCCGATGCCATGATCGAACCTGCTGAAATGAGCTGGCGAAATCCCTGCCGCCGCTTAACCGACGACGCGTCGTTCTGCGAACTGTAGAGCGATAGAAAGAAAAAAATCGATTAGTCGATTTTGACATCCGTTTTCAGCAAATCGTCTGTCTTAGACTTGCTGTCTTCGGTATCGGATTCGAGATTAGGCAAATCTTTCAAGTCCTTCAAATCAGTCATGATATCGCGGTCCGATTCTTTCCCAGGTTGTTTGCCTTCCACCTTCTCGACTTCGCCAGCTGTGGGCAGCATCAATTCGTTTGATTCCTCATCTGAATTCGTATTCGCATCAACATCTGCCAAGCCTCGAAGATTGACTGGAATCATCCATGGTGCAACTTTCGAAACATAAGGGCCAAGCGCAAGTGGGTCTTGAGAAAATATCCACAACACTAGTAAGTAGGCGATTGGAAAAGCAAACAGACCACCAAACGCAATCTTAAGAAACTCGACGAAGGAGTTTGGTTCGTCGTAGTGACGGCTAGAGCTTGAACGCCCTGAGCTACGACGAGCAGGTTCGACCGAAACGCGACGAGGTTGCTTAATCGTTTTGTTGGCAGCAATTGAAGTCTCGACGGAAGCGACTTGATCGGAGGCAGGTGAAGCGTTAAATCTTTCGGAGCCACCAGCTCGAATGCCCGGTTCGCGTTTGTAAACCGCACGGTCTTCGCCATTGTTCGACGTAGATGTTCCGCCCCGACGACGATGCCGACGTTTGCGTTTTGCACCGGCGGACAATTGATGAGGTACCACGAATTTCTCTCGGGTTCTATCGTCAACTGCAGTGCGGACGGAGACACGATCAACCACGGGTATAATTTCTTCGGGAAGCTGATCCACTTCATCGACAATTTCCAACTCTGGAATCGATTGATCCAGAATCTGGCTCAAAACAAACGATCCCATGCAATGTGGGCATCGCACCATCGAACTAGCCCTCGCAGTCGCAGGAACGCGAACCAATCCCTCGCAGGCAATGCAGTTGGCGAGAATGGTCGAAACGGACTGGAAATTAGTTTTGTCCATAAAGCTGCGTCATTAAAGGCAAAAAATCTTGGGAATGTCTACAATAATTTCCTGAAAACGGATTGAGGCAATCCCCCAGAACCAACAATTGCTACGTCAATATATTGATCGTTGGTAGTGTTTGACGAATTCTTGGTTTCAGCTAGCCGAAAGGCCGGGAAGTTGGAAGAGACTCATATATTGTAATGAAAAGGCATTGACTGCGGAGTGGGAAATACAAGATTTTCGTGCCATTTTTCAGACATTTATCAACCCCGCTTTCGCTTTGGACTGATTTTTCCAGTTGGTTCTGAAGTTATTGCTAATCCTCGAACGCGGCACCAACCTACCAGCAATGTTTTTGGAAATTGACACCACTCTGATTTGTTCCTGTCCCGCGCTCTGAAAGCCAAATTCGTGAAAATTTTGCAAATCGTATCGGGCAAGGACGTCAACGGCGCGATGGTTCACGTCGATTTGCTGTCTCGAAGGCTGTTTCAACGAGGCCATGAAGCTCATTTGCTGCACAAACCGAACTCTTGGATTGAACAGCAGTTAAAGGACACGGGCATTGTTCAGCATGAGTCAACCTTGCGTCGCCTTCCGCCACGAGAGTTGCTGCGAGTTGCCCGCTGGGTGCGAGACGAGGGTTTTGACGTGATTCACACGCACATGAGCAGCGCTCATTTTTTTGGCGTCTTGTTACGACGATTGACCGGCGTTCCCGTCGTTGCCACGGCTCACTCCAATCGCTTCCAACCTCATTGGCGATTCAACGATCTGGTGATTGCCAACTCCGAATCCACTCGCCAATATCAGTCTCGCTACAATCGCGTTTCCGAAAAACGCATGGTTACGATTCCCTGCTTCATCGACTGGCAGACCTTCTCTGCCGATTCGACGGAATCTCGCCAAGCTCTGCGCAACAAACTGCATTTAGGTGAGGGTCAACCCTTGATTGGCGTGGTCGGAGCCGTGACGGAGCGCAAAGGTCAACGCGAATTGATCGCGGCGATTCCAGACTTGATTAAGCGATTCCCAGATATCCGCATCGTCTTCGTTGGCCAATTTAAACGCAGCGACAAATACGCCCGACAACTGCGGGTTCATTTGCTGAAACAAAAATTAGCAGGCCGTATCATCTGGGCAGGTCAGCAGCCCAACGTTCATGAATGGGTGTCAGCCTGTGACGCATGTGTCGTCCCCAGCCTGAAAGAACCTCTGGGTTTGTGTGCATTGGAGGCGATGGCTGCGAGTGTGCCAGTTGCCGCAGCGAACGTCGGAGGGTTGGTCGAATTCGTGCTACCCGAAAAAACGGGCCTGCTGTTTAATCCTAGACGCCCTGCCGAAATCACCGCGACCGTCGCCCGAATCTTGACCGATACATCGTTGCGTGAGCGAATCGTTCCGGCCGCCAAACAAATGGTCGCCGATCAATTCTCTCCCGACCGGTTAACCGATCGCATTGAAGCGGCCTTGCAATCCGTCGTGTCACGCTCCTAGTAAAGTATCGTGACTGTCGCAGTCCCAACCTGCTCATCATCAACATCTGAGAACGTGTTTTAAAATTCAAAATGCCAACGTAAGCGGCAGGGCGCAAGCCCTCCGGTAACGCAAAATCAAAGCTGGCTTTCGTGAAACCGGACGGCTCGCGCCGTTCCGCTACCATGTTAAAAAACGTTCTCAGCGCCACTTCGATTTGACTTAGAACTTCAACACTCGTAAGCGAAGTGCATTGGCAATCACGGACACACTGCTAAAGCTCATCGCGGCCGCAGCGATCATTGGATTGAGAAGCGCCGCGACGCCAAAAATAGGAACGAGAATTCCTGCAGCGACCGGAATTCCAAGCACATTGTAGAAAAAAGCAAAAAACAGATTCTGGCGAATGTTGCTCATCGTGGCGCGACTAAGTTGGAGCGCTCTAACGATTCCGCTCAAGTCACCTTTGACTAAAGTGACGCCCGCTGATTCGATGGCGACGTCGGTGCCAGTTCCCATGGCGATGCCAACATTTGCCACGGCAAGTGCCGGCGCGTCATTAATTCCATCACCCGCCATCGCTACGATTGCGCCGGAGGCTTGCAGTTGTTTTACGCGATTCAATTTGTCTTCCGGGCTCATGCCCGCTTCGACTTCGTCAATATTCAGTTGCTCAGCGACTGCCCTCGCCGTTCGCTCATTGTCGCCCGTTAGCATCGCTACTTTGATGCCCAATTTGTGC
>JBGSKR010000554.1:0-5141 GCA_041741135.1 Mariniblastus sp. | reverse complement strand
GAGAATGCCGACGAGCCGGTGATCACGACTTCGAATGTGGCAGATTCTCCCATCGCATGGTTCATTCTCTGCTCAGCCGGACCAACACCGCAGCAATACGACGATTTCGAAAAAAAGCATCCTGAGTTGGTGGAAGTCATCGCGCCTGCTCGTAGCGCCTCCAATGTCGGACTGGCAATGCTTCGATTGCGAATGGTGGTCGATAAGCATCCCGAGGTCCGGACGCTGCTCCCGCCCACCGATATCAAGGTGGAGGAACTGCGACGATTTGCCGAAGACGAAATCGAAGCTCGCTTCGAACGTGTTCCCGGCGTTTCACAATCCAATGTGATTGGCGGTCTGACCGATGAATTGCAAATCATTGTCGATCCGGAAAAATTAGCAGCCCGTCAGTTGACACTGACCGATGTGCGAAACGTGCTTCAATCTCAAAACGCGGATACCTCGGCGGGTGATTTTTGGGAAGGAAAACGTCGCTGGGTCGTGCGAGCTAATGGACAGTTTCGCTCGCCCGAACAAGTCGAACGTCAATTGCTGACCGTCTCCAACGGCGCCCCGGTTTTCATCCGCGATGTGGCGGAAGTCCAATTGGGATTCAAAAAACCCGATGGAATGGTGCGACGGTTTGGCGAATCGAGCATCGCCATCAACTGCTTACGGGAAACCGGTGCGAACGTGTTGGACGTGATGGAAGGGTTGGGAGCAACCCGCAACGAAATCGAGGAGACGCTGCTGAAGCCGCGCGGTTTGCAACTGCTGCAAGTCTACGATGAGACCGAGTACATCAATTCGTCGATTAAGCTGGTACAGCAAAACATTTTCATCGGCGGCGCGTTAACGATGATCGTGTTGATGACGTTTTTGCATCTAGGCGTGCGGGCATTGCTGACCATTCCTCTCATCGTGGTCAGTGCATTGGCGGCCGCTTATGTTTCCCCTTGGTTTTTTCTGATCTGCGTGGCCATCATTATTGGTGCCGGTTTTTGGTTCGCGCGGGGAGCACTGGTGGTTGCCTTGGCGATCCCAACCAGCATCGTGGCTTCGTTCTTAGTGATGGGAATGCTGGGACGATCGCTGAACGTGATCTCACTGGCAGGGCTGGCGTTCGCGGTGGGGATGTTGGTCGACAATGCGGTGGTGGTACTGGAGAATATTTTCCGACGTCATCAATTGGGTGAGGCACCTTTTACTGCGGCGGCTAGAGGGACGCAAGAAGTTCTCGGCGCCGTGACGGCGTCGACGATCACGACGGTCGCTGTATTTTTGCCGATCGTCTTTGTGCAAGAAGAAGCCGGCCAATTGTTTCGCGACATTGCCATCGCCATTAGTGCTGCCGTGGCGCTTTCGCTGTTGGTTTCGATGACCGTGATTCCGACGGCTGCCGCTCGTTTGTTCGCGACAGACGAAGCGAACGACAAAAGCGCAAACCGGAGCCTAGGAGTCTCACCTGCCCCGCTTGAAACCATTCCGCCGAAGCGACCGACTCGAAGAAATCGATTCGCTGCCGCGGTCATCGCTCCCGTCAATTGGTTGGGAGCACTGTTTGTGCGCATGACGGTTGGCCTCAATGGCTGGATTCAGGGCGGCACGATTCGGCGCTTGAGCGTCACGATCTTGATGGTAAGCATGGCGGTGGGATTGAGCTGGATCCTGTGGCCGAAGGTCGAGTATCTGCCAACGGGAAATCGCAATCTGGTGTTCGGCATTTTGCTGCCCCCACCGGGCTATAATCTCGACAAGATGATCGAATTGGGTCAAGCCGTAGAATCCGATCTGCGTCCGTATTGGGACGTTGATCCCGGCAGTCCAGAGGCCGCGAATTTGAAATATCCAATCATTCACGATTTCTTTTTTGTCGCGCGGGGACGACAAGTCTTCATGGGATTGCGCGCCGCGGATTCGCAGCGATCAGGCGAGCTCGTTCCATTAGTCATGTCCGTCGGTTCCAAGATTCCGGGCGCATTCTCCGTGGCGAAACAGGCCAGTTTGTTTGAAAAGGGACTCACGGGCGGTCGCACCATCGAAATTGAACTTACCGGGCCGGATTTAAAAAAACTGGTGGCACTCGGTGGGCAAACGCTAGGACAAGTCAAAAAGATCATGCCAACGGCGCAGGTCCGTCCCGTTCCCAGTCTCGACCTGTCTACGCCCGAATTGCATATCGATCCGAAGCTGGTTCAAGCGGCGGAAATGGGAATCAGTAGTCGCGACCTCGGCATTGCAGCGAACGCTTTAGTCGATGGTGCTTATGTCGGCGATTATTATTTGGACGGCAAGAAGATTGATTTAACCTTGATGGGTGATTCGCAGTTTGCCGACACGACCCATGAAATCGAGGTTTTACCGATCTCGACACCCACTGGTCAACTCGTGCCGTTGTCCGCCGTTGCTGATGTCACCATCACCAGCGGTCCAGAACAAGTCAACCACCGAGAACGAGTCCGCGCGATCACGATCGAGGTCTCTCCGCCGCCGGAAATTGCACTTGAGGATGCAATGCGACAAATCAAAGAAGGAGTCGTTGATCCGATCATCAAGAACGGTCAGCTGGACGGGGGCTACCACATGACACTTGCAGGCACGGCAGACAAGCTGAGCAAGATGCAAGAAACTTTCTTCGGGCGTTGGACCGGATTCAACTTGGACAGTATCACCAGCGTGATGACCAGCCAATTCGTGTTGGTCATTTTAATTACTTATCTGTTGATGGCGGCCTTGTTCGAGTCGTGGTTGTATCCGCTGGTGATTATTCTTACGGTGCCGCTCGGTGCGGTGGGAGGAATTCTAGGGTTGAATGCGCTCAATATTTATCTGGGCTGGACGGGGCAATTGCCTCAGCAATTAGACATCCTGACGATGCTTGGATTTGTAATTCTGATCGGGACCGTGGTCAACAATCCGATTTTGATTGTCCATCAATCGTTGAACCTGATGCGCGAGGAGGGGATGGGATCAACCGCGGCGATTTTGGAATCGGTTCGAACCCGGATTCGACCGATCTTCATGACGACGTTGACGACCGTGCTCGGGCTCTTGCCGCTCGTGCTGTTTCCCGGTTCGGGCAGTGAATTATATCGCGGGTTGGGCAGCGTCGTTTTGGGCGGCTTGGTCGTTTCGACCTTGTTCACGTTGCTGCTGGTGCCAACGCTGTTCAGCCTGACGATGGATGCGAAACACGGTTTCGTCCGTTTGGTGTGGGGTCGCGCGGTGGCGAAGTAAAAGGTCGCAACTGAAATGCCATGAACATCCGAAACCGTTCACGGGAGTGAGCGATTTCATGTACAAACCCATCCCGCAAAAACGCCATGCTCTCGGAGAGAGCAGCGACATTGGTCATTGTCGCTGCGGCCTCCGGCAGCTTAGCGAGCATACCAGAAAACGTCCTGAGTAAGAAAAATTCGCAACTGCTAAAAAATTCGCAACTGCCCAGGTGTTGTTCAGTCTTAATGGCTTTAGCCACGCTCTTAAAGCGGTGATTATCCGACTGCCGATCAACAACTCCGCTTCGGAATGATGGAGCAGCCCACTACTGACGAAACGGCGATGTGTTCCCTCGATAGTAATTACGACGGACGGTGTTGCCGTAAAAATGAAACGGTCGGTAGGGTCGAAGTTCGATCGGAGTGCTTTCGATGATCGCGCGATCCGCCCCTCGAGCAATCACATAGGGATACCAACCGGGTTCGGCGACGGGCTGTACTTCGGAGTAGATTGGAGCAGCGGGCGCCAGTGTCGTCGGCAACTCAAGCGCTGGAGCTTGATTGGCCTGGCCTTGTAACAAATCTTGAGCCAGTGTCGATTGTCCGAGGGAGGCGACGGATAATCCGCCAGACATTAGAATAGCCAACTTGATGGCGGAAAAATTGATTTTAATCATGGTGATAAATTCCTGTTCATCTTTCGTAGAAACGATAAAAGCAAACGAAGAGCTTTCGCTCTTAAAATGCGCAGCATGCGCATTCTAGATTAGTCTCGAATATTGATTCGTCAACCGACAAACTTTAATCCAATTTAATCATCGTGGCCGTCATAACAGCAAATCGTGCGCCCGCTTGGGCAATCTTTACCGCGTTACTGTGGAACGTTATTTGCGTTAATGTCGCCAATGCCCAATCCATCCATGAAATTCCTTCGCCGCGAGCCGATGGTGCCCAAGCATGGGTGGTCGATACAACCGGAACGCTCTCCGAAGAGGCCATCGCTCATATCAATACACTCTGCGAAGAGGTCCACCAAAAAGTCAACAAAGAAATTGCGGTCGTGATCATTTCGTCGACAAACGGACAAGACCAATTGGCGTACGGAACCGAGTTGTTCAATCTGTGGGGCGTTGGAAAAACGGGATACGGGACCGAATTCCGCGAAGATGGAATTCTTTTTTTAGCTGCCATCAATGACCGCCGCGCGGCGATCGCGTTGGGTAACGGAATTGATGATGATGGTGACGTTCGAAATGCGCAGCAGATTATCGACGATGTCGTGGTTCCACTGTTTAAGGAAGGCGATCCGCATTCAGCGATGTACGAGGGAACTCGGGCTTGTGCGACGCGATTGCTCGCCGTCGCAGACCTCGATTCACCCGTGACTTTGCCCTCGGTGGCTGGCAGGGAAGCAGTTCGAGCGAATGTGCGTCAGCAGCAGCGTCGTGGTTTTTGGAGTTGGTTTCCGTGGTTACTGGGCTTCAGTGGTATCGGTGGTATTTTCAGCTTGATCGGCGGTCGCTATTACCTCCGCTATCGTGCCCGCACTTGCCCTCGCTGCTCCGCCAAGATGGTGCTGTTGTGCGAAGAAAAAGACGATGCGCATTTGGCGGACCCCGAAGTCATCGAGGAACAGATTGGTAGCGTTGACTACGATGTGTGGGCGTGCCGAGATTGCAATGAAGTGCTAAAAATCCGCTACGGCAAATTGTTCACCCGTTACTCCAAGTGTCCTAAGTGCTGGTACATCACGGTCTTTCGCATCGAAGGCACCGTAATTGCCGCGACCTATTCAAGTGGTGGTAAAGTTCGCGTGAACGAAGAATGCAAGAGCTGCCACTATCATCGTGTCTACTATTACAACACCCCGAAAAAGGTTCGTCCGTCCAGCTCTTCTAGTTCCGGTGGCTGGAGCAGTGGCGGAGGCGGTGGACGTTCCAG
>JBGSKR010000553.1:0-2742 GCA_041741135.1 Mariniblastus sp. | reverse complement strand
TGCGTTACCGGAGGGCTTGCGCCCTGCCGCTTACGTTGGCATTTTGATTTTTAAAACACGTCCTAAGCGTGTTGTTGGTGGTTTATGAGTCAGTTTGGTTCCCCGTTCACCACGTATAGAGCGGGTTCTGCCCTTAGGCATTAACTTTTGGGAGGATCGGCTGAATAATTCGCGGCAGAAGGCCTGTTAACCGAGTCGATCGGAGTTTGGCATCGAACCTGCATCCCCACCCTGCTTCAGCTTTGTCAACCGCGACGTTCGCCATCCGCGACGTTTTCCAAACTAAATCCACTCTTTCCTATGCACCCTTTATGGAGATTAGAACGATGAAAAAAAGTTCAATTCAAAAATTCAATTTTTTCAACTTGGTCCCCCGTTTATCGGCAACTGCTGTCGCCTGCGGTTTGTTGATCACGCCTGCTGTTGTCGACGGACAGAACTTGAATCTTCGTGGCGCAGTCCAAGGAGCGATTCAAGGTGCTGCTCAGGGCAACTCGGGTCAACCGCTGCCCGGCACCGGTGGTGTCCAAGGCAATTTCAATCAAGGCACCGTGCTTCAGGGGGGAGTCAATCAGGACCCGACGCAACGCGGTCTTAATCGCGCGGTTCAAGGCGTCTTGCAGGGCGGAACGGCTGGCCAAGCAATTCGAGAGGGATTAAACGAAGGCGTTCAGTCCGCTGTCGAAACACCGCAACAAACGTTGCAACGCGATCAATGGCAAAACGGTGTGCAAATCCAAAACGGTACCCAAGTCCAAGGTTCCACGACTGGACAAGTCTGGCAACGCGACGCACAAGGCCGCATGTTTTACATGGATAGCCAAGGCCAAGCCGTCTTTCACAACCAGCAGAATTACAATCAACCAACTAATAATAATCAGGTCCTTCAAACCCAAGGCAATGCGGGCTTGAATACAAATTTGGGTGCGAATTTTCAGTCTCACCAAAACGGCCTTCTTGTCAGCTCTCTTCAGGCAGGTGCAGCTTTGGCAGGATTTGGGGTTCAGCCCAACGATGTCATCGTGAACCTCAACGGTCAGCCAATCAATAGCACGGAATCGCTGAATCAACATTGGGTGAATCTGCCAGCAAATCAAAATGGTCAACTCACTATCCTGCGTAACGGCCAATATCAGACTTTAAGTGTTCGCAGCAACTCCCAGACACAGACTAATTCGATTTCTACGAACAACAGCCAGCCCAGTGAAGCTTGCAATTCGAAATTTGAAAAAATGCAATCTGAAATTGATAGTTTGCGTCAAGAAATTCAAACGCTGCGAGCCGAGCTGAAAAGTGGAGCCTCGGCAAACGTAGGTGTTGAGGCAGGTGTTCAATCCGATATTGAGTCGGATCGCTAAATTATTGAGCGTTCCTCTTGTTTCGGTAACCATAAAGCCGCGACGAGGTCACCTTTCAGTGATCCGACGCGGCTTTTTTTTTGTAAGTACCAGCATTGATATTGTTTTCGAGTTAAAGAATGACGCTTCTCAAAACGGTCTTCTCGCGATTTGCGCAAGACGATTGCTCGACGATGGCCGCAGCGCTAGCTTACTACATGTTGTTCGCTTTGCCGCCACTCTTATATCTGTTGCTGGCGATTGTGTCTCATGGAATGGGATTAGCTTACAATGCCGAACACGCCAACCAGAAAGCGCAAGATTTCATTGCGGCCCAAGCCGGTGAACTGATTGGCAATGATGCGGCGGGAGAGGAGATCGCAAAAATGATGGAGCGAAACCAAACTCAAGGTGGCGTTTGGTGGAAATCTTTGATCAGCGTTGTTGGTATTCTGTTTGGCGCGACGGGCGTGGTCGCCGCTGTTCAAAACTCATTGAATCGAGTTTGGCGGGTCGAACCCGACACAACTTCTGGAGGAGCTAAGAGCTTTGTTTTCAAACGGCTGCTATCTTTTGCGATGATTGTGGGACTCGGTTTTCTACTATTAGTATCGATGTTTGTTTCGGCGCTGCTCGCGACTGCGGGCTCGCAGATCGGCGGATGGCTGGGAATGGAAAAGTCGTTTGTGGCTTGGGGCAACTACGCAGTTATCTTTTTCGCCACGGTCGTGGTGTTCGCGTCGCTATTGAAATTTATGCCGGATGCCAAGATTAGTTGGCAGGATGTGTGGATCGGGGCGCTCGCAACTGCGGTGCTTTTCTCGGCGGGGCGAATGGTGATGGAGCAGTATTTTGCGGCCTCGACTCCTGGAGCAAAGCTTGGCAGCGCTGCGGCGTCATTGGCCGTTTTGCTGGTCTGGGTTTACTACACCGCCATGATCGTACTTCTGGGCGCTGAATTTACCTGCGTCTGGTCGCAGCGACATGGTGAAAAGATTCTGCCAGTCGAGGGCGCGGTGAAGATAGAAACACGAATCGTGAAGACGTGAACTCTCCTATATGGGGTCGCGGAGAATTCCCCGGTTACTTTCCTTTCAAACTCTCACCACCAATAGAAAAAGTAACCCTTCACGGCTATCAATAAATGTCGTTTAACGGTTAGCCGCAAAAGCCGACCCGAACGACGCCGGGTGGGAATCCCGAGTGCTTGGCGATTCGTTTAGATGTCCAGCCATTTGATCGAGGCTTTGAAGGCGTACCCGTTTATGCTTGCTACCCGATATCAGGGCGAACTGGAAACGGGTACGCCTGCGAAGCCTGCCCTTGGTGGCACTGGCGCACCCCCATCAAGCTCGTCGTTTTACAAACACCCTCCCATCGCTTAACGCAGGTTTCTTCGGCTGAC
>JBGSKR010000552.1:0-3182 GCA_041741135.1 Mariniblastus sp. | reverse complement strand
AAGTGTTTAGGTGAGCGGTAGATTCGCCATTACCATTAGAAGTGGAATCCGCCAGAACTCCCCGCGCCCCGAAGAACACCGGTGAGTCCCACAACAGTAAGATGCTTTATGCGGCTTGGAGTAATATGCCTCAAAAAACGTGGGATCGCAAGGTTGGCATTTTGAGATCGGCCGGTTTTTGGTAGGTTTCGTAATCATTTCTTGCCACGGAATAATGCGTGCCATTGCTTCAACATCCACTTCTGGTTCTGGCCATCTTTATCAGTTTCGGACTGGGCTGCGCCATTTCACGACCCACATCGACGCTACCGGCAAAACGGGAACTGGTACGAGAACCTTTAGTGTTTCATGCCGATTTCAATTTACCTCGCGACCATCTGCTACTTGATGACTTAGTAGCGCGAAAACTAGACCTCGCGGATGAACTGGAACTGGAAATTTCGGATCAGCCGATTCATGTTTTTTTGTTTGCGAACGAAACTGATTTCCGAGACTACATGGCCAAGCATCATCCGAGTTTGCCGGATCGTCGCGCCTTTTTTATTAAAACGGAAACGTCAAGTTCGGTTTATGCTTACTGGAGTGCTCGCGTTGCCGAAGATTTACGACATGAGATAACTCACGCTTATTTACATGGCAGCGTTCCGCAAATTCCACTTTGGTTGGACGAAGGCATCGCAGAGTACTTTGAAACGCCGAGGAATCTCAACAGCATTCACTCGCCACATATTCAGTTGCTGGCAGAATCGTTCAAGTCTGGACAGTGGCAACCGAACTTAGCCCGTCTGGAGCACATCGATTCGATGGCGATGCTAGGTCAGTTAGACTACGCGGAGTCGTGGTTGTGGGTTCATTTTCTATTGAACTCTGACGCGCAGACAAATCGACTGATTTGTGACGCGCTCGACGAAACCAACACGACCGGAGCTACGCCGAAACTTTCGGATCAGTTGAATGCGTACTTGCCGAATTGGGAGCAAGCTTTGATTCGTCATTTGAAATCACTTGCCGATGCGATGTAACGCTGCTTTTTCGCGGCGCGTCCAAAGTCTCGGATAGACTTTGCCTCTTTTGAGATGCCGAGACTTTCCAGTACTCGCGCTTTAATGCGTTCGCTCAAGTACGAAACGAGCCAACTTTTGCAACGATTTCGTATAAGCAGAAATCGAAAGCGATTCCGCAAACTGAAGCGCCTCTGACGCATGAGACTGAGCAATTTCGCGGGTGTATTGCAGGGAACCGGTTTCGTTCAGGAACGGTAAAACCATTTCGACAGTTGCGGTTGAGGTTTGCAAAATCTGAATAAGCCGTTCTCGCTCTGATGATTCGGAATTCCGTAAACAATGGATAAGCGGCAGGGTCGGTTTCTGATTCAGCAAGTCGGTACCAAGTGTCTTGCCAACCGATTCTGGCTGTCCGATTAAATCGAGAACATCGTCGATGATCTGAAACGCGACTCCCAGTTTCAATCCGTAATTCTCATATTGGCTTGCCGTTTCCTGCGAAGCCCCCGACAACAACGCCCCGATTTGGCAACTGCAACCGCATAGCTCGGCAGTCTTATCGGCCACCATTTCCAAATAATCGGATTCCGTCAAATCGAAGTTGCCTTGCCAAGCGTTTTGACGAATCTCACCTTCGCAAACTCGGTTCGACGATCGAGCCATCAACTTTATTGCTTCTGCGGATCCGGACAGACTGGCGACATAAAACGCATGAGTGAACAAAAAATCGCCGAGCAGCACACTGGTGCGATTGTCCCAAGTTGAATTGACGGTTGGCAAATGTCGGCGAGTGTCGGCGGCGTCAAGCACATCATCGTGAACCAAAGTCGCACAGTGAACCATCTCAACCGCCGCAGCCATCTGCAAATGAGATCTTTCAATAGCCCCGCAACTTGCTGCCGATAGCAATAAAAACACAGGACGAATCCGCTTGCCACCGCCAATCCAATTATCTTCGAGCAATCGCCCCACCCACGGTGTATCACTTCGCAATTCCGTTTGCAAAATACGCTCGACAGCTTGCAGGGCAGAGGCAACCGGTTGATAGATGTCCAGCAATTCGTCTTGCTTGGAACGTGAGCGAACACCTCCGACGGCGTGGTTTGATTGATCAGAGAATTCTGGTAACAAATTAACGCGACTGGCTGCTTGGCTCACAGATTTTATTCCTGTTGGGGACGCGTTGCCGCGTTGTGAATTCGATGTTTCCAAATTTCTCAGCCGCTCAAAAAAAGTAAAGCTTAAAAGTTAGCGAGTCAACTACGACGGAACGTGCCACTTTTTCCGCCCGATTTGTGCTCGAGTTGAATGTCCGTAATACGCATCGCCCGATCTACGCTTTTACACATATCGTAAATGGTTAGAGCCGAAACGGAAACCGCCGTCAAAGCCTCCATCTCCACTCCCGTTCGCTCCGTCGCGGAAACAGTCGCCAGAATTTTGATCGACTGAGAATCAGGAAACTGAAACTCGATCTTAACTCCATCCAGTCGCAGAGGATGACAAAGTGGAATCAAATTCGCCGTTTGTTTGGTCGCCATCACGCCAGCCACACGAGCCAATTCCAATACGTCGCCCTTTTGAACTTCGCGATTACGAATCAGCGATTGCGTCGCAGTTTCCATTGTGACAACACCACTGGCGGTCGCAATCCGGTGAGTCATCGGTTTGCCGCCAACATCGACCATGTGTGACGAACCGTCGCGGTCAAAATGTGGTAAATCATTCATGGGAGAGAAAGTCAATCTGCTTCCGTGTCTTAAGTAGTGGAACCGCACAGCAGCCGAACAAGATAACGGAAATGGCCATTCTCTAATAGCGATTGACCGCAAGAAGTTCCCTTAAGCCGCGAAGCGCCGACAGAATGCAGCCATGGGTGTCGCGCTGTGTTCAAGCACGTCCCCACCGCTCAAGCCCACTTTATCGACACAGAAATGGTGTTCCAAAAAAACAAATCTGGCTCCCCTTCGCCCCGAGAATTCGGACGATTACGCAAACTTGGCTGATCAAGTTTTCTCCGAATTCGCGGGGAGAAGGGGCTGGGGGATGAGCGACGGTCTTAAAGTTAGTCAAGGCAGAATCTTAAATTCTGCCAGAAAATTTGTTTTGCGGCAGTGGTGCAGGGGATTTTTTTAGGCATGGCGCCGGTGTTCAATGAGTTGCTTTGGTGACCGCGCA
>JBGSKR010000551.1:0-2804 GCA_041741135.1 Mariniblastus sp. | reverse complement strand
GCCACAATGATTTTTGTGCCACCGGCTTTTGCTGCCGATGCGATCTTGGAGGCCATTGACGCTGGCATCGCGGTCGTCATCGCGGTCACCGAAGGCATTCCCGTGCTCGACATGGTGCGTGTCGCCCGCGCTGCTCGACTTTCGAATTCGGTTTTGATCGGCCCCAACTGCCCCGGCGTGATCACGGCGGAAGAGTGCAAGATCGGCATCATGCCAGGTTATATTCACCAAAAAGGCTCTGTCGGAATCATGAGTCGTTCTGGTACGTTGACTTATGAGGGTGTCTGGCAAACCTCGAACCTTGGACTAGGCCAAAGCACTTGCGTTGGACTTGGGGGTGACCCGATCGTCGGGACTTCCTTCATCGACTGCTTGAAGATGTTCCAAGAAGACGATCAAACGGAAGCGATTTTGATGATGGGCGAGATTGGCGGCACGGCCGAAGAAGAAGCCGCCGCTTATGTCAAAGAACACATCACGAAACCCGTCGCGGCCTTCATTGCCGGACGCACCGCGCCTCCCGGAAAACGCATGGGCCACGCTGGTGCGATCATCAGCGGCGGCAAAGGTACGGCGGCTGAGAAAATTGAGGCTTTGGAAGCCGCCGGTATCGAGGTCGCTCAAAGTCCCGCCGACATGGGTGCAGCGATGAAGCGCGCTATCGACCGCGCGTGAGATAGAACGAATGACGGAGTTTACCATGAATGACGGTTTTTTTCATTCGACTCGCGTGCCGTATTTGTCAAATTCTGTTTTGCATTTTGCACAAGTATGACCGCCCCAGAGCATTTGACGTCGGTTCGCTGGACGGCGAAATTTCGGAACCGGTTCGCCGCAAGTTGGACATTGGAGAATACCGTGATTGATTCCCCATTTTCCTGATGTCGGCATCAGTCGCTTCAGTACGAATGATACGATCAGTGAAACCACCGCAGAAACCATGATCGCAAGAATCAGTGACGCATTCACAAAAAACATTTCCCAGGAAAACGTTCGGCAACACAACTCCAGATGCCAAGACCATTCACTCCTGAATCAGCCAGACTTCACTCATCTACTCGGCTTCATCAATCGAACAGGCTTCTTAAATAGAGAACTTGAGCATCTGCTCCGCTCGTTCGACACTTCGCGATGACTATCTTGCGGGTTATCGAGCGATTGGGTTTTTTAGCGATCAGCCCAATACCCTGGTTCACGTGATGTATGGGCCACTGCAATAATCGTAATTTCATCAGTAACTGTGCGATAGATGACCTGATAGGGAAAGCGACGCATCAGGACGTATCGGTGGCGTTCATCGCAAGCGGGGTACCGATCAGGCGATTCGGCGATCTTCGCAAGCACAGCGTCAAATTCAGAGTCGAAATTCAAAGCAACGTCCGAGCTTCGCTTACCGTACCAACACAGTGCATCGGTAAACTCTGATTCGGCGGCAGAACAAACGCGAATCCGAGTCATTCGGAAAGCCCAGCTTTACGTCGAGCGCGAGCACGTACAATTGCCCATTCGTCCGTCTTCATGTCACCAGCATCGATCAAGTCACTTCGGCGGTTCGCTTCTGCGAGCCAAGCTGACGATGGAGTTGCCCAATCTTCTGGTGCAATCTGGTCCCACAGTAGTGGAAGCAGACGCAAGCGGTCGCCCGACGGCAGCGCACGCACGGCAGCGAGAATTTCATTGATCGTAGTCATTTTTTAATTGTCAAGCAAAAATCCCCTAAGATCAAGGCCAAGCAACCCGATTAGCAAGCCCAATAACGTATCGGAATCGATCCGTCGGCAAAGGCACGGCAGCCGAAAAAAGTCAACCGTTAAGCCAGCCCGCCACAAAAATGCCGTCTTCATCCTGTTCAATAAGCACTCGATACTGCATTGGATGATTCTCCCAGATATTTTGCGAATACAAAACAAGTAAACGAGTTATTATAAATCTCAGTGAACAACTCTATTTCAAACGGTCCCTCCAATAGCCAGGCCTACGTTTATTGTGTGCCAACGCTACGATAATAATATTTTTCCCTTGGATGATGTAAACCAAAACGTAAGGAAATTTTCGCAAGAGAAAACCACGAGTATTTTGAAGATAGAAAGCCCATGCCTCAGGATAAATCTGAACTAAAGATTCAGCCGATTTCAGAAGAGAACGAAACTCACCGGATGCAGCTTCATTTCGATCTCGATACCATTGTATCGTTTCATGAATTTCGCGAACCGCTTCAGGGTGGTACTCAATTTGGTAATTCAGCTTCGCCATCTATTATCTTCCATGCGTCGGCAGAGAATATGGCTTTCACCCGACCACTTTCGAGGTCGGCAATCCGATTGTCAATTTCCTCGGCCCAAGCATCGAGAATCTCGTCGTTCTTGTAACTATCCAGCGGAGTTTCAATACTGGCCAAGATGGCATTTGCGATCAACGCTCGTTCTGCAAGGGTCAGTTGAAGGACCGAGGCGATCAATTGATTAGCGGTTTCCGTCATGGTTTACTCCCAAGAAAATGAAGTTGCTTAATCATGATAACAAGCGGAATGACTTAGTTCTAGCGAGACAGATTCCGGCCACATCCATCCGCACCAAGCGACCTTGATCTTCGACTCGGAATCGAAAGTCGATCTTGGTTGACCTCCGCGCATGAAAAAACCCGTTGCAGATCCTGGCTGAGACCTGACAACGGGTTTTAACTATCAATTAGTAGATTGTTGATTTAACAACTTAACCTCTCGGAACTGCTTTCCAATTACAAACTATCAACTTCAGAATTTACGTCTAAAGATTTCAGGTTTGAAAAAACAGTTCACATAAGAT
>JBGSKR010000550.1:0-6810 GCA_041741135.1 Mariniblastus sp. | reverse complement strand
ATCGCGAAAAGCAGCGTGGCGGCGGTCAAAGCGAAATACGACAACCTGTTCGAGATGTACGAACGCATCACGGCTGAAGACCCATCCAGAACGCCGATGCGAATTTATCCTGCCGTGCACTACACGATGGGCGGGTTGTGGGTGGACTATAACCTGATGACGAATGTGCCGGGTTTGTATGCCGTGGGCGAAGCGAATTTCGCTGACCACGGTGCGAATCGATTGGGTGCGAGTTCGCTGATGCAATGCCTCGCCGATGGATATTTTATCTTGCCTGTCACGATCGGAGATTATCTCACGCAGAACGCTGGCGGGGGTCGCATGTCGACGGATGATCCGGCGTTCAAGCAAGTCGAAGCCGAGGTGAAAGACCGATTGAATCGCTTGGTCTCGATCAAGGGTACTCGCAGCGTAAACTCATTTCATCGCGAGCTTGGAAAGATCATGTGGGACAAGTGCGGAATTTCTCGCAGCCGAGAATCGCTTGAAACCGGTCTGAAGTTGATTCCGGAGTTACGCGAGCAATTCTGGAAAGACTTGAAATTGCCCGGCGCTGCTAATAGTTTCAATCAGTCGCTCGAACATGCCGGAAGAGTCGCCGACTTCCTTGATTTCGGTGAATTGATGTGCCGCGATGCGTTGCTCCGCGAGGAGTCCTGCGGTTGCCATCTGAGAGAAGAATATCAAACCCCAGAAAACGAAGCTCAGCGCAACGATGAAGAGTTCGCTCATGTGTCAGTCTTCGAGTACAAAGGCGAAGGCCAAGTCCCCGAGCTCACCAAAGAACCGCTAAATTTCGAAGCTCTGCCGCTGGCTGCCCGAAATTACAAAACTTAATCTTAGAACCCAACTCTCCCATTGCGAACACCTTTCGCTGGAAAAAAATTATGAGAATCCGCGTTCACGTCTGGCGACAATCCAACCGAAACGACAAAGGTCGCATGGAGCGGTACGAGCTTGATGGCGTCATTCCGGACATGTCGTTTCTCGAAATGATGGATCATCTGAATGAAAAACTGACTGCCGAAGGAGCCGAACCCGTCGCCTTTGACCACGATTGTCGCGAAGGCGTTTGTGGCATGTGTTCGATGGTGATCAATGGTCAGGCTCACGGACCGCAACATAAGACCACGACGTGTCAGTTGTACATGCGGCATTTTCAGGACGGAGCTGACATCTATATCGAACCGTGGCGTTCGCGGGCGTTTCCTGTGATGAAAGATTTGGTCGTCGATCGGTCGGCGCTCGATCGCATCATTCAGGCAGGCGGTTTCATCAGCAACCACTCGGGACCAAAACCGGAACCCAACTCGATGCCCGTCTCGCCGGAAATTGCTGAGCAATCTCTCGATGCGGCGACGTGTATCGGCTGTGGTGCCTGTGTTGCAGCTTGCCCTAATGGTTCGGCGATGCTGTTCACTGCTGCCAAGGTTTCTCATTTGGGATTGCTGCCGCAAGGTCAGCCGGAACGTTATGACCGTGCCCAGTCGATGGTCGAACAAATGGAAGTCGAAGGCTTTGGGTCCTGCCGCAATTATGCGGAATGCGAAGCCCAATGTCCGAAAGGAATCAGCATTGCGTTTATCGGACGCTTGAACGCTGATTACTTGAAAGCCACGTTAACGAAACCGATCGAACGACGCGGGAAGATGGAAGCACAGTAGATCGCACACAATTAGTTTTCCTGCTTCGAACAAGCATCGTTTAGACGGGAAGACTTGACGATAGGGAAATTGGGTTAGTCAGGATTTTTAATAATTTCCTGCCGCAGTTTCCGTTAAAAATCCGCCATGTCGAACTCAACTGGATTGTTTTTTATTGCCCCGAAATGGGTTAGAAGATGATGGGGTTAGAAGATATCATACTTGCCTTCCCCCATTTTCTAATCCAACCGTTTTCTAATTCTCTTTTTTGAATTCGCTAGCAAAAAATTCGCTCCCTAAAAATCGTTCTCGAAATTCTCTCGCATCGTTTTGCAGTACTTGCTAACGTCCGTGGTCACGATCAACCTCGACCATGGAACGAACGATGCTGCTTCAATCTCTTGTTGCCTCGCGATTCTTTTTTGTTGCTGGCAAAACATTCTCTGCCGCTGCAGAAAACCGTTTTGCTTGGCTCCGATTCTCCCTCGCGATTATGTGCTGCTTCTTTGCATTATCGTCAGCCAACATGGCGCATGATTTTAGGATCGAATCGCACGTATACATCGGTGAATCAACGCAACCGGCAACTCATAACGTCACGGTGTTTTCCAACGAGCTGGCGATCGATTTTTTGATGTCCGAACAACTTAATACCGCTCCGACTGAAATCGTGATTTACGATTCGCGACAGCGTTTGATTGTTTTACTTGATAACCAGCGAAAAGTTCGGGTAGAGATCTCGGCTGCACAGTTAGTGAAAATGGTTGAATCGCTTCGTCGCCAAACCGTGGAGAACGAAGCAGCTAAGTTTTTGGTGAACGATTCGTTCGAAGTCGATACGGATTGGTCGGCGGGTTGGGTCACGTTGACCAGTCCCGCAATCACTTATCGATTTCGTGGCGAGCAACCAAAGAACGGAGCATTGATTCCGGTTTACTTCGAAATGATGGATATACTGACGCAGCTTAACGCGACAGACTCCAGGCAGCTTCCACCGTTTCCTCGATTGAAACTGAATCAAACGATTCGCACGGTGGGTTGGGTTCCCCGCGACGTGCAAATTTCAGTCACGGCGAACGAGTTTTTTCCGAACTCATTTTCTGCGAATTCTCGACATGTTTTGACGGAAGGACTTTCCAAAACAGATCGTGATTTAATGGCCGATGCGAAGAAGAACTGGATGAATTTCAAACAAGTTGACTTGAAAGAGTACCGAAACGAAGAAGATTCCCGCAAACTAAACCGAACTGCGTGGCAATCGAGCGACAAACTGTCCATCAAGCGATAAGATTTAACTTGATTTTCGCCAAATTGGCGTTGATAATGAAATCAGTCGCCACTTCAAATAAATCCACTCGGATTTTCGAAAGTTGCTGGTGATCGCTATTGGAGAATCGCCATGGTACAAATCAAGCACAAAACGACGGGGGCGATCCTGCTGAAAGCTCGTAACCCGACGATTCGCGGTTGTACACTTTCGGGTCACGATCTCCTTGGTGCTGATTTCTCGAATCAAGACCTTTCGGGCATCAAGTTCATTGGCTGTAATCTTAGTGATTGCGATTTTAGTGGCAGCAATCTTCAACATTGCAAAATCGAAAATTCGATTCTTAAGCGGGCCAATTTTTCGAATGCGAATCTGAACAGCGCGGATCTTTCTGACAACGTTTTTGATGTGGCCAATTTTCGTGGTTGCTCGGCCATTGGTGCCCTGTTTCGTCATACGAAGATTAATGGAGCCAATCTGACAAAAACCAAATTTGATAAAACCGATTTCTTTTTTTCAGAGCTGCGAAGCAATTTCGCTTACGCCTCGCTCGTCGAAGCCAATTTATTCGGTGCAGATTTGACGACGGCTGATTTCACCAATGCCGATCTTCGTCGGGCGAATATGACAGATGCCAGAATTGCCCGCGCTGTTTTCGCCTTTGCCAAAATGGAAGACTGCATCGGCACCAACGGTCGCCCGTGGGGTTTCTCGGTAAAGGCCAAATCGGTGAGGAAGCCTTGGTGGAAAGTCTGGGATAACGATTCCGTGTGAAGTGCTGCGGAAAGAGCCGCGCACGGAGTAAGCGACACATACGAAGTAGGTTTCGCTTGCGGAGTAAGCGCGATGCAGCGGTGCATAAAGTAAACGCCGCGTGCGAAACGCTCACTTCGTGCGCGGCTCCTTGAAATGGTCTCGCAACTTCACGGCGCAACCATCACTACGTCGCTACCAACGGCCGTGCCCGTCATGTCGGTGCTGGCGGCAGTAACTCGGAACTCCGCTTGTCCGGGTTGCTGACCTGTTACCGTGGCCAAAAAGGTTAGCGATTCGCCGG
This sequence comes from Mariniblastus sp., assembly GCA_041741135.1. Lineage (GTDB taxonomy): Bacteria > Planctomycetota > Planctomycetia > Pirellulales > Pirellulaceae > Mariniblastus. The sequence continues at coordinate 2,843 of JBGSKR010000550.1, read as the reverse complement.
GACGAAGTTCCAAGCAGCGACGCACAAAGAACTGAGTGAAGTCATCGCTCCGCTGAACCAAATCGAGATTCGTGGATCCGAAATTAAAATCAGTTAACTTCAACGATGGAGGGATGTTCAGTGTAATGTCCACGTCTCGCATTGGTGTTCGCCGATTGTTAGTCACCACAAACTCAAAGTCGGCTGATTTTGGTGCAGCCGGGTTGTTCTGATCGCTGTTGAGCATCTGAATATTTCGCGACACCGAACGTACCTTTACTTCCAAGTCCGCGGCTGGATTCGCTGCGCCGATATTTGGGTCCTTCGGAATCCCAATCGTTCCGCCGCCGTTCTCAAAATCAGGAACGTTGCCCCCGGGTTGCGTGCCCGCAGGCTCGACTCGAATCTTGACTTGCTCGGTGGCTTTTGCACCCAATGGTGTCGTGACTGTGTATTCGCTGATCGCATCGCCATCAACAATCTTGCCGGCGTACTTAATTTCCAGTCTCTTGGTTTCACCAGGATTGATCTGCCCGAGATAAACTGCCAGTTCGTCGTCGCCGAAGAACTCATGGTTGTATCCATCAGTTAGGAAAGTTGGCTCGAGAGAAGAGCTGATGCGGTTAGTGAGCACTGGATTACTCAGTGGTGTGTTTCCGCGATTCGTGACGGCGATGCTCACCAACGTTTCTCCGCCGATTGATGCTGGCCGACCACCACTAATTTCGAGGCCGATTTGCGATTCCAATTGTTGCTGGCTCAAGTCTCCAACTTCGACACAACGTTTCGCATTGGAAGTGTGTCCGTTCTTGGCAGTAATTTCGACATCAAAACACTGCGTGCCGGGCGACTGCGCGATGAACGTGAGTGGCAGCGTGCGGGTTTCATTAAATTGAAGTTGGTCCAAGTCATAAACGGCGGGGCTGCTCTTGCCGGGACGCAGCAATCCATTGGGATGTCTCGCAATGAGACGAATACCTTCGAGTGCTTCGTCGCATTGGTTTTGCACGTTCAAATTGAAAGTGATCGACTCACCAACGCGAGCTGTCGTGGGGCCAGAGATATCGAGCCCCAGACACGGCACCGAAATTTCCGTTTCGCCACAGGCTTCGGTTCGCAAGCGATCGCTTTCGCTTAAAACTTCGAAGCAAATTCCCGTGCTGCCACGTTTTTTAGATTTCCACTGGACGTCAATAGTGCGCGGTGCGCTACCCGGTGGAATATCCCCCAGCTTCCATTCGTATTGGCGACCGTATTCGGTTGGTTTGGGATTGCTGGAGATGTACTCGACGGCTGCGTCAAGGTCTTTGGTCCGAACAATCACGTCGCGAGCCACTTGATCGCCGGGATTGGAAACCTCGACGCGATAATTGAATGGCTGATCCAGTCCGGCAGTGCGCGGCCCGATCGCTCGCAGCGTCAACGCCGGTGCGCTCCACGTGACTGAGGTGATGCCGCTTTCGACGACCAGTTCCGGTTGTCCGAAAATCGAGGGCCGGACAACATCCACGCGAACTTGAGTCGTGCCAGGTGCGAACTGCCCGGAAGGTTGGCGAATTTGCACAGTGGCTTGGCCCTCTTGGTTTGACTTCGCTTCCGCTGTTTGGGAACCAGCAGGCGCGAACTCGGCGGGTGCTCCGCCAACAATTGCGTACCGTACAATCCAGTCCTTCAATCCGCCGTCGCCATTGCTGCTACTGATGACCGTGGTCAATGGATGAACCGTTCCAGCGGTCGCATTAGTGGGTACGGGAATCGACCAGAGACCGTCGACCCAATGGATGACGGTTGAGGCGCGACGTTTGTCCCAGCCTTCGGCTTTCGGGGCAACGCCGGTAACATAAGTCGTTCCTGGAGATTCGGAAGAGACGCTGATGTAAGTTTGACCTTGGACCAGTTCGATATCATCAACGGGCGTCGGTGTGCCACGGCTGAGCAGGATGTCTTTGAGACCAGTCCGACCATGTGCGTACTGCCCATCAAATTTTTTAGAGGTGGGCGGAACGGCTTTGTTGAAGTTCGGATGGTTTTGGCCGCCGACTTCGATGATTTGACCGACGCTGTCGTTGGAAAGCATCCATTCAAGCGGCTGATTCTTTACGAAGTAGCCATCGCCACCGCAGATCCCGGCCAGCACAACGACTTCACTGCCCACCGGCGCGACGATGCGCGAAGGGGTCATGATGATCTGACCGTTTTGTCCTGGAGTTTTGTGGCCGTCGATTTTTGGAATGACGTGCTGTTTCTTGTGTCCTGCCAAATGATGAGTCTTCCCGCAACTTGATTTTCCATCACATGGTGGGGGATCGGCGGGGTGCTGATAAGCTGGCTGAACCGGATACTGTGGCGGCGCTATGGGTGCCGGTTGTGAAAAGGGAGCAGGCTGGAACGTGTCACCGTAGCTCGGTTGTTTTCCGCCGCAAAGTGACTTCAAGCCGAGGCAACCACCGCCGGAGGAGCGAGGGGTCAGCAACTGCGTGCTACTGCCGGGCAGAAAAAGTTGATTACCGCTGGGATCGATGGCGGGGAGTTGCAACCGGGCGCAGCCGGCCGAATTCGCCAATAGCAATAGGGCAATGACCAGCAACCAAAGAGACGAGCCGAAATCACTGTAACCGAATCGATCGCGCACTTGATACGCCAGAGCGATGGGAGTGTTGGGTTGTAATGACATGGGAATCCCCGATCCGTGGTTTCTCTAACTCGCCCGATATTTCTGCAGCCCGAATTCGACTCGAGCGCTTGCGCAGGGGAGCGCAAGGAAAGTTGTTGCAGAAAAGTAACCCACGTTTGGTAAGATGATGCATTTTTTCCAGTTGAAATGATGAGAAAAAACAACACTGGTGGGCAGTGTGTAGGGGTTG
>JBGSKR010000549.1:0-2374 GCA_041741135.1 Mariniblastus sp. | reverse complement strand
GGCAACCGAAAACGCCATGGCTGGCGATCCGGTTAGCGCTTTCGGGAGTGTGCTCGGACTCAATCGTGAACTCGATATCGAGACAGCAGAGTTTCTGGCAGCCGGTGATTTTTTTATCGAAGCGATTGTCGCGCCTGATTTTTCTGCCGCGGCCCGAAACATTCTGATTAGCAAACCGAAATGGAAGAAGAATGTCAGGCTGATGAAAGTCGGCAACTTGAATCCGTCTCGACCGTGTTGGGAATATCGAAATCTGTTGGGCGGAGTCTTGGTTCAAGAAGCCGACAACGCGCCCGACAATCCAGAAAAATGGGAAGTCGTGACGGAAGCGAAACCCGACGAGACCATGCTGCGAGAACTGGCGTTCGGATGGTCGGTTTGTCGGTTTGTGAAATCGAACGCGATCACACTTTCGAAAAATGCGTCTCTGATCGGAGTCGGTGCGGGGCAAATGAGTCGCGTTGATTCGGTCGAGATCGCGATCCGCAAAGCAGGCCCCAAATCACACGGAGCCATTCTAGCTTCCGATGCTTTCTTTCCGTTTGCCGATTCGATCGAGATCGCGGCTGCGGCTGGCGTGGCGGCCATCATTCAGCCCGGCGGTAGCGTCCGCGATCAGGAAGTCGTCGATGCCTGCAACGCGCATAAAATTCCGATGATCTTCACCGGCATCCGTCACTTCCGCCATTGAGAGAAAAGACCCCTTTTCAAAACTTTGGTCGGCAGCAGCCCACGCTCAACCAACAACTTTAGCTTCTCTTTGGGGACGCACACTTTCACGTCCTTGAGCATGTCCAGCTCGCGACTGATGTCGCGGGGTATGATGACAAAGTCGTCGGTGACCTTGAGCTTCTTCGTCCAATCGACTTCGTTAAGGCGAGCGCAGACTCTCTGAAACAACTTGCGTACAGAACTATACGAACGTGACGATCCACCATTCGTGAGTTGGAAGATCAGCATCAGGGATTGCTTCAATTCCTCCGTGCCGAAACTTAATTCTACCGTCTCGGGCTGCTCGCCTAGTTCCGCAATAGCCCAGAGATCGTCATGGTCTGCGCCCGATCCCGCATCGCTCAGCCGCGCCCTCGCTTGTGCCGTGGTCAAATAAACTGGTGGCGGATAGCCGGTTTCGTCGGTGTCCAGCCCGGTGAACTGAACCAGGGCAACGCACGCCGGTTCTTTCAGCTTGGCCGAACCGATCGCCTCGGTGATCTGATCGACCAGTTGCTGCTCGACCGCCTCGAATAGTTTGTTCTTGTTCATTCCCTTGGGCAGACGTTGGAATTTGGTGATCGCGTCGTATTCTTTGCCCTCCGAGTCTCGCGCCTGCTCGACGACGCGATCGAGATCGCCATCCTTGCCATAGGTCATCTCGTAAACGCTGTGCATAGCGTTGTCGTTGATTGAGTAACTAAAAGTTGGTTTGCCCGACTTTTCGCCGCCCTTGTCGATCCAATTCGACTGCTGCGCACGTGTCAAATGATCGCCATTCCATTCCAACTCCAGCGCGCGGGCGTCGAATTCGCCAAAGCGGACTGCGCTGACGCATCGCTCACCTTCCATTTTGTAATGGTACAGGTAGAAGGGGCCTGCTTTTTTTGCGTTGACTGCAATCACCCAAACGCCATCTCCGGTGTAGTCAAAAAAATATTCGGTGAGGTCTTTGCCTTTGTAATTTAGCGGCTCACTGCGGGCGATGAGAACCCGACCCGATGAATCCAACGCGTGGAGCCAAGTGTACTTGTCCGCCTTCTTCACCCACCGCCCGGTTTCGAACACGGGGACCCACTCTTCAATGGGGATGGAGGGCAGCATGATGCTGCTCGCGTCCCGCCACTCCGTCGCCCGTCCATCGACATCAGCCTTCATTTTCTGATAAGTCTGTGGTTTTGAATAATATTCAAAGGCATCGGATATTTGTTCTTTGGTCAATGGAAGCATCCGCAAAGCCCTCATTCACTATCGTAAAGTCAACTTGTTTTTGTATCCCGTTTGATGCGAGCCTTTTATGGTACTGATCTCGAAAACCAAACTCAATCTCGCCATGTAGAACGGTTCGGGTAAAGTTGCATGAATCAGGGGCGATCTATCAAGCAGGTCTCCCCAGCGTGGCTGTGAGTCGTTGAAATGCAGTCGCAGACTTGTGGATCTCCAGCGGCCAATTCGGAGTGTAGGTAGCGTGAATGAAGAAATGGCTGGCGATCTCATGAAAGCGGTGCAGTGCACGGAAAAATTCTAGATGCCTTGGTGAGACTCGCCAGAGTTCTCTGTTTCATGAAGGAATTCTGGCGAATTCCGCTACAAAGGAAAAAGCAAATCTGCCGCTTGCGTTGTGTGACAAGGTCGATCGCCCTTTGTTGACGGAATAACGAAA
>JBGSKR010000548.1:0-4281 GCA_041741135.1 Mariniblastus sp. | reverse complement strand
AACTGGGGGTTCGCTGCGACAACCACATCTATGAAGGCGCTGGTCATGGTTTCTTCAATTATCGACCGAAAAAATCGACCTCAAAAAAGGGAGACTCCAAAATTGCTGAGTCAAACCAAACCAATTCGGGCAAAACCGATTTGAAAGAAAACAATTCGGAATCGCCATCAAAATCGCCTGACTACTTCGCGGAAACTATCCGCGAATCGGAATTGTTTTTGCTCAGCTTGGGGATGCTTGAAGGCGACTGGACGACTTCCGGTTTCTGGACCACTGAGAAAGGAAATCCGGTTGGCGAAGGCTGGGAGTTTGTCGATGGTGAAGTCCGTTTGGTGCAACCCAATCACGGCGGGAATATTCTCAGTCCCGAGTTACCATCGAATTTTGAACTGAGCTTTGAATGGATGATCGAACCAAAAACTAATAGCGGGCTGAAGTACCGCGTGCAAAAATTTGGCAATCGCTGGTTAGGCCCCGAGTATCAGATCATGGATGAACCTGCCGAGCGTAGCACCTTAAAATCAACTGCCGCCATCTATGGCTTGGAATCGTCATCGAAAGACAAAAAAGTCCATCCAGTGGGCGAGTGGAATCGAGCTCGGATCACAGCCATCGGAAATCAACTTGAGCATGATTTGAATGGTGAGCGAGTTGCTTCGACGCTGATATCCGGTCCCGATTGGGCGTTGAAACTCGCGAACAGCAAATTTGGCGAGTATCCGGGTTTCGCTGAACCTAATGGCCCCAGTCGCATCATGCTGACCGATCACGGTGGACGCGCCCGTTTTCGCAATTTTCAATTTGTGGTGCGGCCGGCAGATGCCGCTCCCACGAGAATCGAATCGGGAGAAGAAGTTGATGCGAAAGCGAATGAGGAATAACTCCTATTGCGTGGCAGCAGATATCGACTTCTAGCCTGTGGGGACAAGGTTTAAAAATTTGGACAGGATCGACATGATTAACAGGATTTTCTTCAGACTAACAAAATCTTCATCCCCTAATCCTGTCGATCTTGTAAATCCTGTTAAGTTTCGTCGTCCATTGTCACTGTACCGTTCGCTATGAAACTCTCGCCAATTTGTCTCGCCGTCGTCTGGCTTTTCCAATTCGATGGATTTTCGGCAACAATCCTCGCTCAAACTGCGTCCCGAGTCACTCTCGCGACCGACGATCCCATGCGGGCGATCAATCCGGATCAGCCTGCGCCCATGCCGATCAACGAAGAACGAGTCGCGGCGGCCGGGATTAGAAGAATCGAGAGTAAACATTTGACGCTGTACACCGACGTTCGCGATCGGACCGACATCGATGAACTGCCGACCGTCTTTGATGCTGCCGTGCCGCAGTGGTGCAAACTTTTCTCGATCGATCCCGCGCGAGCCGAATCATGGCGGATGCGAGCGTTTGTCATGGAAGAAGCGGAACGATTTCGCACCGCTGGATTGATTCCTGCGGATCTTCCCGAATTTCCTGCCGGGTATCAGCGTGGGCATGAGATGTGGGTCTTTCTCCAACCCGGAACGTTTTACACCCGCCATCTGTTGTTGCACGAGGGAACCCACGGAATGATGATCTGGTTTCTCAAAGGGATGGGAAATCCATGGTACACCGAGGGCATGGCCGAATTGCTGGGATTACATCGCTGGGACGCCCGCAGTCAGACGCCAACCGAAAAATTGCAATTGCAATATCGGGTCCGTGATCGAAGAGAGTGCGATCATTGGGGGCGCGTTAAAATACTCCGTGACGACTGGGCGACTGGCGAGTTGAATTCGCTGGATGACGTTTTGAACTTTCCAGGAGTATCATTTCGCGATGTAAAGTCCTATGCGTGGGCATGGGCAGCCTGCGATTTTCTTTCCCAACACGAACTCAGTAGAAAAGCGTTTGGCGAACTGATCAATCACGTCCGACTGCCGCCTGCTTTGTTCAATGCGAAAATTCGACAGCCACTGGCCCATGCGTGGCCGCAGCTTGAACGGGACTGGCAATTGTTCCTCAGTGAAATGGATTACGGTTATCAGGTCGAACGAGGTCAACTGACACAGGCTCAGCAAACCGCCGCAACCGAAGCCAAGTTCACCGTTTCAATTCGTTCCGATCGCAGTTGGCAAATCGCCGAACTTGCGGTTAAACAAGGAGAGCGATACCGCGTTCAATCCACCAGCCAATTCGTGGTCGGGAAGTTGGGCGAGCAACCGTTGCGCTGCAAGCCAAACGGAATCACGCTCGACTATTATCGTGGCCAGCCGCTGGGAGTTCTGCTGGCGGGCGTGGTCGGTAATGCTACTGAACCTCCTGCCGAGGGCCGGCGAGGTTCCGCAGAAATCGACATCGCTGGATTGCTGCACCCGCATGTGGTGGGCCGCGATTCGATCATCGAAATCGAGCACGATGGCCGGCTGTGTTTGCGGATCAACGAATCTCCTGCAAAATTAGCTGACAACCAAGGCGTCTTGGAAGTCACGTTAGAAAAACTAGAATAAGACTGTTGAGGCGAGCCGCAGATAGGTTCTCGCTATTCGTAGTGGAATTCGCCAGAATTCCCTCGCACGAAAAGGAACTCTGGCGAGTCCCACTACGGCAAAATGTTTTCCGCCGCTCGCCCTTAGAAGTTGCGAATGCTCTGACCACTGACTACTGACAACTAACCTCTGACTACTAAAAAATGTCCATCTTGCAAACTCACGACCCCGAAATCTGGCAAACCATTGTGGATGAATCCGTTCGTCAATCCGACGGTCTCGAAATGATCGCCAGCGAAAATTACACCAGCCCCGCCGTGATGGAAGCCGTTGGCAGCATCCTCACCAACAAATATGCCGAAGGCTATCCTGGTCGGCGTTACTACGGGGGCTGCGAAGTCGTCGATGTGATGGAAAACATCGCCCGCGACCGAGCCATGGAATTATTCGGTGCCGAGTTTGCAAACGTGCAACCCAGTTCCGGCTCGCAAGCCAATCAGTCCGTGTACCTTTCCGCCCTGGAAGTCGGCGATACCGTGCTGGGACTTTCACTGGCCCACGGTGGCCATCTCACGCACGGCATGCACCTGAATCTTTCTGGAAAACTTTATAACTTCGTCCACTACGGCGTCACGGCGGACACCCATCGAATCGACTTCGATCAAGTCGCCGCGCTCGCTCGCGAACACAAACCGAAAATGATTGTCGCTGGCGCGAGCGCCTATCCGCGCGAGATTCAGCACGCGAAATTTCGCGAGATCGCTGACGAGGTCGGTGCGTTGTTGTTCGTCGACATGGCCCATTACGCAGGACTGGTCGCTGGTGGCGAGCACGACAATCCGGTTCCGGTCGCCGATTTTGTCACCACGACCACGCACAAAACGTTACGCGGTCCGCGTGGTGGATTGATACTGGCGAAGAAAAAGTACGCCAAGAAAATCAACTCGGCCGTTTTCCCCGGCATGCAAGGTGGTCCGTTGATGCACGTCGTGGCTGGTAAAGCCGTTTGCTTTGGCGAGGCCTTGCAGCCTGAGTTCAAAACGTATGCCCGCAATGTGAAAGCCAATGCCGTGGCACTCGCCGAGTCTTTGCTGTCCGGTGGACTTGAACTCGTCAGCGGTGGCACTGAAAACCATCTGGTGCTCGTGGACGTGACCACTAAAGGCATTGGCGGCAGCGTCGCCGAAGACGCGCTCGGTCACTGTGGTATCACGGTGAACAAAAACATGATCCCGTATGACCAGCGACAACCGATGGACCCCAGCGGCATCCGCATCGGCACACCGGCGTTGACGACGCGCGGGATGGGTGTTGATCAGATGAAGCAAATTGGCGACTGGATCATCGCGGCTGTTTCGAATCCCACCGACGAAAGCGTGCTTTCAAACATTCGTGGCGGAGTTCGCGAGCTGTGTCAGCACTTCCCCGTCCCCGCCGCTGCGATTACGGTGTAGGCGATTCACAGTTTGGAGAGAAAAAATGAGTACAGCACCCGAATCCGATATCAAATCCAGAGTTCGTGAAACCATTGATTCTCTACCGGCAGATGCGACTTGGGACGATGTCATGTATCGACTTTACGTCCGTCAAAAGATCGAGGCTGGACTCGAGGACATTGAATCAGGACGCACGCTTTCCGTTTCAGAAGTAAGAAAGCGTTTTGGACTGTCTGAATAATGCAAATTGAGTGGACGCAGAATGCAATTTCCGATCTCGCTGCAATTTACGAGTTCATCGCGGCGGATTCACCTCGATATGCGATATCGGTAGTGAATCGATTGACAAAACGCACTAAACAGCTTTCCGATTTCCCCTT
>JBGSKR010000547.1:0-3049 GCA_041741135.1 Mariniblastus sp. | reverse complement strand
CCGGCTATTCATCCTTCGCCGGCGAGGGCGGCCGAGTCTACACTCAATATCAATCGCTTGCCGGTCAGTTCGTCATTTGCCTCAACGCGAAAAACGGGCAAACAATCTGGGAACATCGCTACGCCTGGCCCTATCAACCAGCTTCGCTTTATCCAGGCCCACGATCAACACCAACGATCAACGAAGATCGAGTCTTCTTTACAACACCAGCCGGTGTTGTTGGATGTCTCAATGCAGCAACGGGCGAACCTATTTGGTCTGTTGACGCGAGTGAAAAGTTCGGCGCACCTGAAGTAGAATTTGGATACGCTTGCTCTCCAGTTTGCATGGAAGGAAATGTCATTTTGCCAATCGGTGGCCCTGACGCCTCGATGGTCGCGTTTGACGAAGCAGATGGATCGGTGGTTTGGAAAGCTGGAAATGATCCGATCAGCTATTGTTCTGCTTATCCGATCGAGTTGGAAGGACGAAAACTGGTTGTTGGATATTTCAGGAATAGCCTTTGCATCTTTGATCGCGAGGATGGATCTCAATTGGCGAAGCTCGAAATTTCTTTTGACTACGACGAACATTCCGCTTGGCCAATTTACCGGGAGCCTTACCTGTGGTTGTCGGGGCCGTTTCGTGCTGGCTCACAATTATTTCAACTGTCGTCGGACTCCGAATCAGAAAACATTCAAGTGCAGTCCGTCTACAAGATCGATACGATGTCCAACGACGTCGCATCGAGCGTTTTGGTTGGCGACGAGCTTTATGGTTTCGATCTTCGCGACGTTCAAACCAAAGTCCAACGTCCCTCCCGCGGTCAGTTTACTTGCATCGACTTTGTTTCAGGCCAGACTCACTGGACGAACGGAACGCTTGGTCGGCGGAAATTGAACGACGATGAATTTGTTTCCAGCCAATCAACCAGCGAAGCAACTGATGTTGGACACGTGAGCACGCTTTATGCAGATGGAAAGCTGATTTTGTTCAACGACACTGGTGAACTGATCCTTTGCAAAGCACAATCCGATTCGTTCATGCAGCTCGCGCGGACACGAGTTTTGGGTGGAGAAATCTGTTGGGTTCAGCCGGCGTTGATGAACCGCTGTGTTTTCGTTCGGAATCATTCCAAGGCAGTGTGCGTGTATCTTGGCAATCTCGATGATCTGGGCATACCAGACGACGAGATCGAGTTTGCCGCCGCCATTTGGCAACCAGAATTTATAGATTTATCCGCCATGATTCTCGGAACCGAGCCGACTTATGCGATGACAGCGCCGAAGGCATCTTGGTTGACGCGTTGGTACTTCATTTCGTTGATCCTTGGTTGGGTGGTAGCCCCTTTGTTAGCCGTAACGGTGTCAAAAATGTCGAATCGGATTCCGACGCGGCCTGTATTTTTGACGCTGGCACTCGCCTTCGGCATCTTGGGGACAACGATGTGTGGACGTTGGCTGCAGGAGTTCTATTTTAGTTGGCCGATCGTGTTGTTGATCGCTTTCGAATGCGTTACCTGCCGACTCAAAAACAATGATTTGTCTTTGAACGGACGGCCTTGGCTGGCGAGGCTTACGCTCGCAGCGTTTGTCGTGACATGTTTGGGTTATTTTTTGCTGTGTCGTCGACTAAGCCTTGCGTTCGAATGGGCGTTCCTCCTTGGGTTTCCCGCCGCGCTGCCCTTCCTATGGTTCGTCAAGCAAAGCGTCCAAAGTGGTCAATCGTTCAATTTGAAACAATGGTTCTGGGGAGCCGCCGCGTTTACGGCTTTTTACTGGGCCGGTGCAGGAATCATACTTTGGAAATATGCCAGTTAATTGTCGGCCTTGAAAATCAGAAACCTGATTAGTTGCAGCAACAAGGAACAAGGCAATCGAGCTTACTTTTGGCAGCAAGCCGCGGCATCAAGGATGAGTCACTGCACGTTTTGCCCCCTCAATAGCTAGAAGCGATTTTGCAATGAGGCGAATTGAGTGACACCCACATGGCATTTTAGCGAAGTTGGTGGGTGCGTTCTAATCATCTGAAACGATTAGGCGATGGCATTCCAGCCAGGTCGGTGGCTCGCAATTGTTGGCGAGCTTTTTGATAACGTCTTCGGGGACGGATTCGTTTCGTTCGCGGTTTTGTTTTAAGATGCGCTCGAAGGGTGGCTCGATGTAAACGATTTCGATCCGGGCTTTGTAGTCAGAAAACAGGCCTATCCAACGAGCACGGGTTTGTTTCATCGTGTTGGTGGCGTTGAAGGCAAAAGAAATCTTCTGACGTAACAACTCGCGGCACAGCTCTTGGGCGTGTTGGATGACGGTGCCTTGATTGTCGGTGGGATCAACGCCAAGCGATTGTCGAATCGTGTCAAGTGAAATGAGCGGCAATTCGCCGCGATGTTGGGACAGCCAACGGTCTTTGCCGCTGCCAGGCAGACCGGACACAATCGTCACCGTACAGGAATAGTCTTCATGCGGAACGTAAAACAGATCGGGTTCCAAATGTCGAGCAAACACAAAACGGGCTTGGTCATTAGCGAACAGATAAGGCGATTCAAAACAGTCGACTTCTTCCGCCGTCAGTTTCCAGTAGTGTAAATTTTCTTCCGGGCGAGACATCGCTTCGGTGTCACGGCCACGGGTGTCGGCTAGTGCAAACAAATACAACAGGCGATTGGACAACAGCCAGGAAAGTCGGACGACTTCGTGGATCGGCTGCTCTCGTTCAAGCAAAAATGCGGGACGACCGTGATAGCGAACTAGCCGAGCGATTTCTTCGCGAGTGTTTAGATCGCAGTCGAGCTCGCGCAGGACTTGGCGTGTGACTTGTTCGCCGCGCACGGCGTGCTTGGGAGAGGTTACGCGGCCGGTTTCAGGATCGACTTGTGTTGTCAGCGGTTTGGCGACATCGTGAAACAAGGCGGTAAAGATCAGCACCGTTTGCTGATGGTCGTCGAGCGTTGGCCACTCGTCCAACTGGGTTAATTGATCGAGCACCATCTTGGTGTGCGTCCAGACGTCCCCTTCGGCATGCCATTCCGAATCTTGTTGACATTCCTCCATCGCACGGCACCACGGCT
>JBGSKR010000546.1:0-2593 GCA_041741135.1 Mariniblastus sp. | reverse complement strand
GCGTACGTTCCATTTCTCCGCGATTGAATTTGGCACCAGCTTGATTTGACGCGCCTTCGAGTCCCTCCAAAACGCGGGCTTTGTCGCGTTCGGTTTGCAAGCGACCGAGAAACCATGTGCCAGTATTGGACAAGCCTTTGTAATCAAGATCGACAGGGTTCTGCGTCGCCAGCAGACAGCCCAGCCCAAACGCGCGAGCTTGCTTAAGCAATGTAAGCATCGGTGTCTTGGATGGTGGATTTGCCGTCGGCGGAAAATAACCGTAGATTTCGTCCATGTACAAAATGGCTCGTAGGCTGGATGTTCCGGCTTGGGTGCGCATCCAACTGATCATTTCGTTCAACAAGATCGTGACGAAGAACATTCGCTCTTTTTCGTTCAGATGAGAAATCGAAACGATTGAGATGCACGGTTTGCCTTCTGGGGTGTGCAGCATGGACTTGATGTCGAGCGGCTCGCCGACCAGCCAGCTTGCAAACGTCGGCGATGCCAGCAAATTGTTCATTGTCATCGCCAGCGTTTGGCGATCTTTTTTAGGGAAGAACGAATCGACGTCCATGATGCCGACCGTCTCAAATGGCGGCGCCTGAATTTCTCCGATCAATTGACCGAGATCTAAATCGCGGTTCTGCTTCCAAGCGTTGTCCAGCAATTTCGAGATCAGAATGTGTTCGCGAGATCGGATCGGATCGGCGTCAATTCCCAACAGCGCCAATAGTCCTGAAGTCGCCGAACCAATTCTGTCGAGCAATGCTTCCGGATCTCGCAAAACAGCTTCGCTCGGTGCCGCGAAGGATTTAAGAATCGTCAATGGGCGACCGGAACTGCTGCCGGGCGTATAAACTCGCATGTCCACCGAGTCGCGAAGCTTTTGGATACGTTCGCCTGATTGTCCCCAGCTACTTAAGCCCTTCTTCCATTTCTCTGCTTCACTGGTGGCGAATTCTTCTGGAGATTTACCGGCGCGAGCGGCTTGACCTTCATCGATCCAAGGTCGAAACTCTTCGGGGCTGAGACTGGGAAAAGTAAGCAGCAGGTTCGCGATATCGCCTTTGGGATCGATGACGATGGCAGGAATGTGATCGATACCGGCTTCTTCGAGCAGGCCGATGCAAAGTCCCGTTTTGCCACTACCAGTCATGCCGACCACGACCGCATGGGTAGTCAGATCGCGAGAATCATAGAGAATATCCAAATCGGTTTTCTCTCGTTTTTCCTGATCGAATTCGCGACCGAGGTAAAACGCGCCCAGTTTTTCGTAGTCTTGCATGTTCGGTCCAGTGAGAAATATCAAACTGCGGAAAGTATCTCAAATTTAATCCTTTGCTGACAACCCCACCCTCCATCTTTGATTGCACGACATGAGAACCCTCATCAAGAATGCGAACGTTGTATTGCCGACTGGAACCGTGGCGACTTCCGTATTGATCGACGGACAAACCATTGTCGAGATTGATCCAGCGATGCAAGTTTCGGCAGAGGAAATCATTGATGCAGCGGGATTGCTGCTGATGCCGGGAGTGATTGACGATCAAGTTCACTTTCGCGAGCCTGGCCTGACCCACAAAGAAGATCTCGCCCATGCCTCGCGAGCCTGTGCGAAAGGTGGCGTGACCAGTTTTTTGGAAATGCCCAACACGATTCCCAACGCAATTTCTGTGTCGCGAGTCAATGAGAAACTGAACCTCGCCAGTCAACACAGTCTCGTCAACTATGGTTTTTATATCGGTGCGACGACGGAAAATATCGAAGAGTTAAAGAACGCAACTCGCACTCCTGGCATCAAAATTTTTATTGGCTCCAGCACCGGCGATCTGCTGGTGGATGAGCAAGCGGCACTCGAGCGAATCTTTGCCGAAACAAACTTGCCGATTTGTGCGCATTGCGAGGACGAAGCCACCGTGCGCGCGAATGCGGCGCTTTTCGCAGGAGATACGGATGTGGCCGTGCATTCGAAAATCCGCAACCATGAGGCCGCAGTGATTGCGACGCGACGGGCGATTGATTTATCGACCCGTCACAGGCATCCGTTCCATGTGTTACATGTTTCCACCGCAGACGAAATCCCGCTGATCGCGGCCGCACCGGATTGGGTGACGGCCGAAGTCTGTCCGCATCATCTGTTCTTTAATATCGATGACTATGGACGTCTTGGTTCGCTAATAAAAATGAATCCTTCGATTAAATCGGCCGCTGACAACGCAAAACTATGGGAAGCGTTGGTGCAAGGAGTAATCACTGTGATCGCCACCGATCATGCGCCTCATACACTGGAGGAAAAACGGCAACCGTATCCCGACTGTCCGTCGGGCCTGCCCGCGGTGGAGAATTCGCTGGCACTGATGTTGAATCAAGTTGCGCAAGGACGCTGTAAGATCGAGCAAATTGTGTTCTGGATGTGCAGTGAACCGGCCCGAATTTGGAACATCAAAAACAAAGGTCGGATTGAAGTTGGCTATGACGCAGATTTAGTTCTTGTGGACTTAAACAAGACCAACACGATTCGCAATGAGCAACAACAAACGAAATCGAAGTGGAGTCCATGGGATGGCACCGCGCTAACTGGCTGGCCAGTGGCAACTTGGGTGATGGG
>JBGSKR010000545.1:0-3896 GCA_041741135.1 Mariniblastus sp. | reverse complement strand
AGCCACCAAGTTGCTCCGTGGTTTCAGCAAACGGCCCATCGGTAATTTGCCGCCGCCCATCTCGGACACGAACACTGGTCGCAGTCCGCACGGAATGCAACGGCGAGGCAGCAACATACTTGCCCTCCGACTCAAGTTCCTGGCAAATTCCCGACGACTCGATCATGCACGCATGGCGTTCTTCGTCCGTCCAAGAATTCTCCGCACCGTAGATTAGTAACATGTACTTCATGAATGTCTGCTTCTTTCTCGTCGTTATCGGTTGGTTTCGATTCGATCTGCGGTTCTTATGTTCACGCAGAAGGCGGCTTGTTCGCAGCCACCATCACCATCCAACCAACATTAAACTTGTCCGTCACCATTCCGTAGCACGCTGACCAAAAAGTTGGTCCCATCGGCATTTCAACGGTTCCTTCGTCCTTCAATGCATCAAAAATTCGATGCGCATCTGTTTCTGTTGCTAACGACAGTGTGAGGCGAAAACCCTCAAACCGCGATTTATCATCGCAGCCATCGGAAGCCATGATCGACATATTACCGACCTTGAACTGAGAATGCATGATCTTGTTTTCAAAGCCCGTTTGCAACATCCCTTCAGGAACCGGATCGGGACTTTCACTAAAACGCAGCACCATCCCGACCTCGGCACCAAGTGCATCCTTGTAGAACTCAAGCGCCTCTTCGCAGCGACCGGAGAAAAACAAATAGGGCGCGACGGTACAAGATTGAGTTGCCATGGTGCGGATAAGCCGCTCTTCTTCCCGGGCAAATTCGCCAGTTGGATCCAATTCTGCAAAGTCCGACATTTCGTAAAGCGGCCGAATCTCGATATCCGAATCTTCGAGCATGGGATTGGGACAGCGTTTCACCCAGGCGACGGCTTCCTCGACCGATTCGACTTCCCACAGCCAGAACCCCGCCACCAACTCTTTGGTTTCGGCGAAAGGGCCATCGGTGACCGTGCGGTTCTGACCAGAGAAATGAACTCGATACCCAGCCGAACTGGGCTTGAGTCCTTCACCAGCTCTCATGAGGCCAGCTTTTACTAACTCTTCATTAAACTTGCCCATGTCTGCCATCAATTGCTCAGTCGGCAAAATTCCGGCATCGGAACTCGAAGTCGCTTTGACTAACACCATCACTCGCATGTGACTACTCCCCAAAAATATTTTCTAAACGAGTTATCATTCCAGAGGTCGATAGTGGCTATCGTTGCCAATTTGTGGACTGGCCACTCTCTGGCGAGAGAGGCTAGCATCTCCGTCAGCTCTTTGACCGGACGTGTTTACCATCCATAAACTGCACCCACCGACCATCGTCTTGCAAAATTTCACTCGTGAAACGCCACGTGTCGGCGTCGATGATTTCGATTGTGTCGCGATATTGTCCGATGCCGCTACCGTCGAACTTGGGGCCCTCTGAATTGAGCGGCAGCTTCTTCGCGGACTCGTCGAGGACGCCTAAATAATGCCAAATATTCGTCATCATCGAACCGATGAAAGTGCCGACATATTGGTTCTTGGCGGTATCGAAACCAAGCGTCATGACTGAACCCCACGTGCCGCCATCGTCCGATTGGCCGCTGCTTTCGCAGATCAGCCACATGCCACCCAGCGTTCGGCAATGCATCTTGCCGGGTGTTACTGATTCCGCCCCATCGGGCATCACACAACGATGCTCGAAATTCCAATCGCCAACGAGTTGATTCAACCAATGATGTTCCGCTTGTGGTGTGGCAAACATTTCGTGAGCACCTATTCTTTTTGATTTGGTTTGTGATTTTGGATGATTCGAGACTGAATCAGTTCGTTGGTCAACTCGTCCGCCGGACGAATTTCAAATGGACCGAAACGCACTCCAGGATGTTTCGACATCAGCTTCACGGCGTGGTCCATACTGTCGGCTTCTAGGAATAAAATTCCACCAAGTTGCTCTTTGGTTTCGGCGTAAGGGCCATCAGTTAGCTGCACGGATCCGTCCTGCCAACGGAGAGTAATGGCTTGTTGAGGTGCCTGCAATGCTTCGCCACCAATGTAATGACCACCGCAACGCAGCTCATGGTCGTACTCCAAACAAGATTCCATCATCTGATTCAACTCTTCCGAACTAAGCTCGGCGAACTTCGACATGTCAGCGTAACCAAGGCAGATAAACTTCATATTGACTCCATACAACAACTGACTAAAAAATGGTGAAGGTCAAGTAGCTTGATTCTCTGAATAGTCGAACAGGCTAACTACTAATCGACATGCAAATGAGAATTATTTTAGATTCGCTGAACTCGCCTGCAAAAGATTGATTTTCTTTCGCAAAAAGCGTTGCTCTGAGGCTTGTTGGGATAATTTTAAAGCCTTCTCGAGCGCCTGTTGAGCCAGTTCGACCTCGGCCAGTCGCGATAAAAGCTCGCCCCGCGCGGCATGAGCCAGTGTGTATTGCTGAAGTTCACCACCCGCAAGAATGGCGTCAATTAAATCAATCCCAACCGCCGGCCCATCGCGCATCGCCACGGCAACGGCACGATTCAGCCGAACCACTGGACTTGGGTTCAGCAACAACAGCACATCGTACAGGGCGATGATCTGCGACCAATCAGTCTCTGTCGGCGTGCTTGCCTCCGCGTGGACCGCTGAAATTGCAGCTTGCAACGTGTAGACACCTAATCGCCGAGTGCGAAGCGATTGCTCGACCAAGCGTTTGCCTTCGTTAATGTGGTCGCGATTCCACAGCGATCGGTCTTGGTCTTCCAGCAACACAATGTCACCTTGCGCGTCCGTCCGAGATTCTCGACGCGATTCGTGCAACAGCATCAGCGCCAACAGACCGCGAACTTCTGAATCCTCATGAAGCTCCAACAACAATCGACAAAGCCGAATCGCTTCGCTGGAAAGATCGGTTCGAATCAGCGAATCACCCCGCGACGCCGAATAGCCCTCGTTGAAGATCAAATAGATCACCGACAGCACGCCATCTAATCTCGCGGGCAACTCACTGACTTCGGGAATCTCAATCGGAATTTTTGCATCGCGGATTTTGGCTTTGCCGCGAACCAACCGCTGCGCCATCGTTTTCGGTTCGATTAAAAACGCGCTCGCGATCTCGTCCGTGGTCAGCCCACACACCTCGCGCAAGGTTAGCGGCACTTGCACACTCGGGTCGATTGCTGGATGACAACAGGTGAAAATCAATCGCAGTTGATCATCTTCGATCGAGAGGCTGTTTCTTGAATCGTTTAACTCGCCGATGGCGTCCATTCTGCTGGAGATATCAACCGCGAGTTGGCCAAGTTTTGCGTTTCGGCGAATCCGATCGATCGCTTTAAATCGACCGGTCGAGATGAGCCAAGAAACGGGGTTCTCGGGAATTCCTGCTTCAGGCCATTGAATCAGCGCCGTAGCGAAAGCGTCTTGCAAGGCGTCTTCCGCCAAATCAAAATCTCGCAAGCTGCGAACCAACGAAGCAAAAACTTGCCGGTGCGAAAACTTGTAAATGTCTTCGATTTCATGCGACGTTATCTTGCTCATGGTTACTGATGATTGCCGACTACTTGTTCAGTTCTTACTACAATAATGCGCTCGCCAAATCCGCCAACTCGGATCGCTCGCCTTTTTCCAGCGTGATGTGAGCGTACAGCGACTGACCTTTCATGCGGCTGATTAAATGGCTCAAGCCGTTCGACAACGCGTCCAAGTAGGGCTGATCGATTTGATGCATATCGCCAGTGAAGACGATCTTGGTCCCTTCGCCAGCCCGAGTGATGATCGTTTTGACTTCGTGTGGCGTCAAGTTTTGAGCTTCATCAACGATGAAAAACATTTTTTGAAGACTGCGACCACGAATGTAAGACAACGGTGTGATGACCAGTCGTTCCTCATCGAGCATTTTGTCGATTCGTTCCG
>JBGSKR010000544.1:0-5779 GCA_041741135.1 Mariniblastus sp. | reverse complement strand
GTTCGAAACGAGCATCCTTGCACCTATGTTTCAAAAGTAGCGAAATTGATACCGTATCAACTTGTTCCGAATCCGTTTTTAAGTCAATGTTGAAATTGCCCGTTCAAGCTAAATGCTATCACTCGAGAATGCAGCAGGGCATTTCTCACATAGTTAAGATGTTCTTCGTGACTTGACAGGCAGTGTCTCAATCGCTGATGAATTCACAGGCTCCCGCTAAATCTCGCCTGTCGTGCCGTCTTCTTGGTAGACGACTTTGTATAAATCTCGGCGGCGGTCGTTCCAGTTCTGCACCGAACCCGTTTCCTTGTGGCGGCGAAGCAATTCAAAATCGAGATCGTGAATGATCACCGTTTCCACATTCGGATTGCATTCGGCGGCCACCGCATCGCGAGCGAACTCGACATCGGCAGGCGTGAAAATGCCCGATTGCGCGTAATGAATATCAGCGTTTTCAACGAACGGTAGATTACCCGTGCAACCAGAAATGGCTACATACAAATGGTTCTCGACACAACGGGCTTGAGCACAATGCCGCACTCGCAAGTAACCGTGCCGAGTGTCCGTGTTAAACGGTACGAACACAATTTGAGCGCCTTTGGCGGCGGCGATGCGGGTCATTTCCGGAAACTCAATGTCGTAGCAAATCTGAATTGCGATTCGCCCGCAATCGGTATCGAAAACTTCGACGCGGTCGCCAGGACTGACGCCCCACCATTTTCGTTCGCTGGGCGTGATGTGAATCTTGTATTGTTTGCCGATTGATCCATCCCGACCAAACAAATAGGAAACGTTGTACAGCGTATCGTGTTCGACCACGAACTGCGAACCACCGATCACGTTGACGTCGTAGCGAACTGCCATCTCGGTAAAGAAATCAAGATACTGTGGAGTGAACTCGGCTAATTTTCGCGCGGCTTGTCCGGGACGACTGACTTCAACACACGATAGCAACTGCGTCGTAAACAATTCCGGAAACAACACAAAATCGCATTTGTAATCTGATGCCGTGTCAAGAAAAAACTCACACTGCTGCGCAAATTCGTCAAAGCCTTTGATCGAACGCATTTGATATTGCACGACGCAAATTCGAATTGGCTCGACGACATGATGAAAGCGGCGTTTTGCACCGGAGACGTAGTCAAGATTCGCCCATTCCAAATACGTCGCGTAACCACAGGACTCGACGTCCGAAGGGATGTAATTGGGAATCAAGCCTTTGACCGCGAAACCGTTTGACAATTGAGCGGTCAGCACGGGATCGTAAATCATCTTTTCCAAAACTTGATCGATGTATTCGCGTGCCGACAGTTCTTCGGAGTGCGCTTGGTAGCCCGGAATGCGACCGGCGATAATGATCCGCGACAAATTTTTCTCACGGCAGATTTGTTTCCTTGCGTCATACAAGCGTCGCGACAGTTTCATCCCACGAAAATCGGGATGCACCATGATCTCGATGCCGTACAAGGTGTCACCTTTGGCTTTGTGATTGCGAATGTAGCCTGAATCAGCGACGGCTTTCCAGTTGTGCCATTCGAGTGTTTCATCAAATTCGAGAATCAAGCTGGATGCAGTTGCCGCCAGCCGACCGTCAATTTCCACGCACAATTGGCCTTCTGGAAATATGGATAGCTGGCTTTCGATCTGATCCCGACTCCAAGGTTTCATGCCGGGAAAACAAGCCTCCGACATCGCGATCAAGTCGTCGTAGTCTTTAATGGTAAGTCGGCGGACTTTGGTTTTCCATTCGTACTCAGTCAGGTCTAGCGGTTCCATCGGATTTTCGAGTTGGGGTTAAGTCGTCTGTCAAAGAACCGTCGGCCCTCCGCAATTTCTCGCGAGGTGCAATTATGACAGTCGTGCAGAAGGATAGCGAGGCGGCTAAACTCTTTGGAAACGAAAGTCGCGTCGCACGAACGGTCAAGTCAACCGAAATCCGTCAGGTAGCAGGTCGCGGCTAAGCCAAGTTTTCGTATCGTGCGGCTGATCGGCATCGACACTGACGACTTCGATCTGATCGCCAAACTCGAACAAAAACTGACGACAAGCTCCACACGGAGATGCGAGTGGAGTGGCAGCAACGACGATGATTTTAAATTCCTGATGTCCTGCCGCGACGGCACTACAGATTGCCGCCCGTTCCGCACAGAGACACAAACCATACGATGCGTTCTCCACATTGCAGCCCGTGAAGACGCTACCGTCATCCGTCAGCACCGCAGCTCCCACTCGAAATTGCGAATAGGGCGCGTAGGCTCGGTTGCGGACTTGTAAGGCGGATTCAATCAAGATCGGTAATTGGTCGGACATGGCTTGTTGGTTGAAATAACGTTTCAAAAAGCGGTGAGTTTCTTGTTTTTTGCCACGAATATCACGAATCATCACGAATCAATTTCTATTTTTATTCGTGTCAATTAGTGATATTCGTGGCAAATTTGAATAATCGAAGCGAACTTCCGTGATTCGTGGCGAACTCCTTGGATTCGTGGCAGAGGTAAGCGAAGACTAAACCACTTCTTCCACAATCATCGGTGGTGCCGAAACGGGCGTGGGACTGATGCCAACCGAGCTGCCAACGAGTTCAATCGGGTAATCTTTGTTGTCGCCGTCGCAGAACACGGTTGCCAGCGGTTGACCTGTTTCGATTTTGTCGCCGATGCGAACCAAAAATTCGATACCGGTTGAATGGTCAAGAGCATCTCCCAGTTTCTTCCGTCCGCCGCCCATTTCAATCACGGCTAATCCCAATCGTTCGGTATTCACGCGACTGATGTATCCGGATTCAGCCGCCAAAACCGGATGCGGATTTGCAACGGGTCGCGGCGCATTCAAATCACCACCATGACTTTCCACCATCTCGGCGAATTTTTTCAGAGCCGCCCCGTTTTGAATTTGCTCGTTCAGCATTTTCTTCGCGGCAATTAAATCAGCCGAGACGTTGACCGCGACCAGCAGTCTTGCTCCTAACTCCAACGTCAATTCAACCACATCGCTCGGGCCGCCACCGCGCAACACATCCAGCGATTCTTCAATCTCAACCGTGTTGCCGATCATCTTGCCGAGAGGTTGGTTCATGTCCGTAATTACGGCGGAAGTCTTCACGCCCAGTCGATTGCCCACGCGAACGAGGGACGCTGCCAGCGCGCGAGCGGACTCCAGCGTTTTCATGAACGCCCCACTGCCCCATTTGACATCGAGGACAAGTGCATCGATTCCTTCAGCTACTTTTTTGCTGAGAATGCTTCCGGTAATCAAAGGGATTGAAGGAACCGTGGCGGTAACATCGCGCAGCGCGTATAGTCGTTTATCGGCAGGAGCCAGTTTTGCAGAAGCGCTTGCAATCGAGACGCCGTTCCAGTTAACAATGCTGCGAAATTCGTCATTCGAAAGATTGCAACGATAGCCAGCGATCGATTCGAGTTTGTCCAACGTGCCACCCGTTGCTCCCAACCCTCGCCCGGAAATCATCGGAACCTGGACATCGCAACAAGCCAGCATCGGAGCCAAGGGAATCGATATTTTGTCGCCGATGCCGCCCGTCGAATGTTTATCGACCGCAGGTTTTCCGCTCCACGAAAGCCGTTCACCCGAATCGATCATGCAGCGAGTCAAGGTTTCGGTTTCGGTGTCCGTCATACCCGAAAAATAAACCGCCATCGCAAACGCGGACATCTGATAATCGGGCACTTCTTCGGCGGCATACCCGCGAACGAGGAATTGAATTTGTTCCGTGGTCAATTCCTTGCCGTCACGTTTCTCGGAAATGATTTGAGCGATATTCATTAGGTTTACGAATCTGAAGGGCCGGAGCTGAAACCAAGGCCACCATCTTAAACGAGATTTTCTTTCGAGAGTATCCGCCGGGACTCGCTTCGATCGGAATTCTGATTTAAACTGTCGGGCATCGTTTATTTCCGAAAAAATGTAACCGTTCACGGATTGTAGCCGGACTCGTGAGAGTTCGGAAATTCTACAAACAGATAAAACCGAAGTCTCACGACTTCAGCTACGAACTATGTCGATAAACGACATTTTTCAAAATCGCCGTGAATGGTTACGAAAAACTTTATCTCGAACACCATGACCAAGATTCTGCTGACCACCACGTCCTACCAAGACACTCCTGGCCCTCATCATGATTTACTCGCAAGCTGCGGTGCCGAAATTGTCCGAGAGCGAGGGCCGCTGTCGGAAGCTCAGATGCTCGAGCTCGACGGTGACTATGATGCGTTTCTCTGTGGTGACGATGCGATCACGAGAGAGGTGCTAAACAAATTTCGGCCGCGTTTGAAAATCATTTCCAAATACGGAATCGGCGTCGACAAGATTGATGTGGCCAGTTGTTCTGAGCTGGGGATTCCGCTGACGTTTTGTCCCGGCGTGAATCACACGACCGTTGCCGAGCACACGTTTTTGCTCATGCTGGGCGTGTTTCGGCATTTGATGGAACAAGCCACCGCCGTTCGCGCGGGAAACTGGAAACGGATGACAGGTCACGAAATCATGGGTAAAAAGATTGGCGTGGTCGGACTGGGCCGAATTGGTAAAGAAGTCGTCAAACGAGCCGTTGCGTTTGAAATGCCGGTTATTGGCTATGATCTTTATTGGCCGGATGATTTCTCGAAACAGTACGGCGTCGAAAAAGCCGACTCGCTCGATGTGATTTTTGAAACCAGCGATATTATCTCGCTGCATACTAATTTGACCGACGAGACCCGTGATATGGTTCGCGCCGAGTCGATTCCGAAGATGAAAGACGGAGTCGTAATTGTAAATTGTGCGCGTGGCGAACTGGTTCATTCCGCAGACATGCGAGCAGCGCTTGAGTCGGGAAAAGTCGGTGGTTACGGAACGGACGTACTCGATCAGGAACCGCCACCCGCCAATCATCCGCTGCTGAATGCTCCGAACTGTTTGATCACTCCCCATATCGGTTCGCGGACTTATGAGTCGGTGGAACGGCAAGCGATGATGGCGACTGAGAATTTGTTGCGATGCTTGAGAGGCGAGCATCCGTTGGCACAAGTCAACGATGTTCCAATTCCGGCGGCGATTTTGTGAGGTCGTTTATGAAACGTAGGATGGACATTCTTGTCCGACCACTTTTTCGTAGGATGGACATTCCTGTCCGTCCATCAACCAACGCGACGGACAGGAATGTCCATCGTACTTACTGACTGACGCGACGGACAAGAATGTCCATCGTACTTGCTTAAATCTGACTACTGAAAACTGACAACTGAAAAAAAATGTCTGAAACTTTATACGTCGTTCCTGTCGATCAACACAACTCACTCGTCGATGCAGCTTATCGTCATCGTGGATTCACCGCCGACGAATCAGCCGCTGCGGCGAAGTTCTCCGCTTACGCCAGTTGGCATGGTATCCGTACCCATAACGCACTGAAAGCGTTGCACCTCGATCACTTGTTTGGTTCCGCTGCGGGCGGTTGTGTCCCTGGTGCGGCGATCGAAAAACTGGATACCCGCTTTGCTGCTTCGGAAATCTGGAACGCGAATAAGAAACTCGGCCAAGCGACCGCCTATGAAGCGATGGATGCGGCGATGGCGCTGGCGGACAAATACGGGATCGGACAAGTCTCCGTTGACAATGCGTTTCATTATTTGTGGGGTGGCGGTTATGTGATGGAAGCGGCTCAAAAAGGCTACATCGCTTATACGAATTGTACGGCGGCGCTTACCGAAGTCGTACCGTTCAATGGCAAGAATCCTACTTTGGGAACCAATCCTCATTCTTGGGGCTTCCCGACCACCGATGC
>JBGSKR010000543.1:0-4541 GCA_041741135.1 Mariniblastus sp. | reverse complement strand
AAAGGTGGTCTCGATAAAGGCACTGCGCTGCGGAACTCAGCAAAAGTTCCGCTTGGAGAGATGTAGGGTCGAATGTTGTGGCAGGTTCATTTAATTACTTCGCACCGCCAGTCAGCGCGACTTCGATCATTTCTAGCAGTTGCGCAAGTTCCACCGGCTTGGCATGGTAATCCGTGCAGCCGGCTTCGAGTGCGCGTTCTCGATCGCCGGTCATTGCGTGCGCCGTCAGCGCTATGATCGGGATTTCGATCCCCTGCTCGCGAATTTGGCCCGTCGCCTCCCAACCGTCAATTCCGGGCATATTCATGTCCATTAAGATCAGATCAGGCGAATTCGTTGTGGCCTGTTCAACCGCCTCCTTGCCTCCATTCGCACATGTGACACTAAATCCCTTACGCTGAAGTCGGCGAGACAACACATCTCGATTATCCGCGTTATCATCCACGACCAAAATTCTAGGCATCTCAGTTTTACCCTATATGGTTAGCTAGCGTTAATAATTCGACGCACTTCTGCGACCAAGCGATCTTGCGTGAACGCACCCTTGGCCAGCACCCGAAGGACGCTGCCGTTGAGTCGCTCGCGCTCATCCGAAGTCAGATCTTTGGACGTCAACACGACCACGGGAATCTCGCTCCAGCTCTGATTTGCACGGAATAGGTCAAGAAACTCCATCCCATCCATCACGGGCATCGTCAAGTCTAGCAGAATCAAAACCGGTGATTCTTCGGCAATAACAACGAGTGCTTCCGCGCCGTTAGCTGCCTGCCTGGTTCGCCATCCCTCGCGCCGCAGTGATTTAGAGAGAGCCCGTCTGATAGTGGGATCATCATCTACGATCAGGACGGCAGCATCATTATGCTTGACGTAACGGCGCAGCAATGTGACCAGCCGTGTTCGATTGACCGGTTTGACCAGGTAATCGGTCGCTCCCAGCATGAATCCAAGATCGCGTTTATTGTTGGCTGACTGCAAAATGACGGGAATCTCCGCCAGTTGCTCATCGGACTTCAGTCGCACCAAGACCGACCAACCATCCACTTTCGGCATGGCGATGTCCAGAAGAATCAGTTCAGGCTGCGTGGCCTTAGCAATCGCCAATCCTTCATCACCATCGGCCGCGGTTAGTGTGTGGATACCCTCACTCGCCAGAATCCGAGTGACGATGTCACGGATCGCCGGGTCGTCGTCGATGACCAGTACCGTACCGCGTTCGGTATCCGAATGCAACACGGTGGGTTGGGTGGCTGCGACGCTTTCAGCTTTGACACTTTCGACATCCGCGGCGTGTGCCGTTGCCCTTGCCGCGGTCGATCCGAGCCGCAATGGCAGCGTCACCGTGAAAGTTGTTCCAACACCGATCTTGCTTGCGACCTCGACACTGCCATGCATCAACTCGGTGAATCGCTTGATAATCGCCAATCCAAGGCCGGTGCCGCCATACTTGCGGCTGGTCGATGAGTCGGCTTGCATGAAAGGCTGGAACAGTTTTGCGACCTGTTCTTCGGTCATACCGATCCCCGCATCGCTAACACGAAAGGCAATGGTTTCCAGTTGTTTGTCTTGATCGATCGCGACTCGAATCCGCCCGTCCTCTGTAAACTTGCTGGCGTTGGACAGGAGGTTGAATAGAACTTGTCGAATTTTCGTGACATCACCGCTGATCGTCGTAACGTCGTCGGCAATGACAACCTCCAACTCATTGCGGTTCTTATCGATCATCGGTGTCATCGTAGCAACCACTTCGTCGAGCATATCGCGGAGATCAATCTCCTCGGTAAACAGTTCCATCTTGTTAGCATCAATCTTCGACAGATCGAGAACGCCATTGACAAGTTCCAACAGGTGCTTTCCCGCGGCGCGAATCTTTTCCAGATCAGGAATGAAGTCCGGGACGTTCTGTTCATCCGCTTCTTCGCTGAGCAGTTCGCTATACATGATGACGGCGTTCAGTGGCGTGCGCAGTTCGTGGCTCATGTTCGCGAGGAATTGACTCTTGGATGCGTTCGCCGCTTCGGCTGCCTCTTTCGCGTCCTGTAACTCCTGTCGCGTCTTCTGACGCTCCGTGATGTCCTTGAAAGTGATCACTGAACCTTCGATTTTTTCACCATCTTGAATTGGGAATGATGAATACTCGACAGGAAAGCTAGTGCCATCCAGCCGCCAGAACACTTCGTTGTCAATGACGCAACCACCTCCGTTGCGGGACGACTGAAAGATCGGGCATTCTGCGATCGGAAACGGCTCTCCGTCGCTTCGCGTGTGATGGATCGCTGCGTGCATATTCTTACCGAAAAACTGCTCCGGCTGAGCGCCCAAAAACTCTGCGGCGGCCTGATTGATAAACGTGCAATTTCCGTCATGGTCAATGCCGTAAATGCCTTCGCCGCTGGAGTCAAGCAAGCGTTGGTTGTAGCGTACCAATTCGCCTTTTTCATGACGGAAGTTGGCCGATTCTTGAGCCGCCGTTCGCTGCAATGACCAGTGGCGGCGAAGCAGAGAGTAAGTGCCGCCGGTCAGCCCACATACCATCAAAGTGGACGCCAGCAAAGTCAGTCTTGTAAGCCATCCTTGTCGATTCATCGCGGCCATCCGCTCGTCCAGCAATTGATTCTCCTCCCGCTGAATGTCGTTGACCAATCCCCGAATGTCCGTGGCCTGCTGCGTTCCCGAGCGTAGCAGCTGTACAATCTCCGCTTTTTCCCTTTGTCGCGAGTCGTGCAGCGCCAGTAGATCTCGCATTCCGGTTAACTTCTGCTGAAGCATGGCCGCAAGCGTTAGTATTCGCTGTTGTTGATCCGAGTTGTCAATCGTCAGCTCCAACAGCTCCGATTGCCGCGCCGCCGCATTCGTGGCTGCGCTCTCGAACTGCTCACGAAACAACAGTGCGCTCGTCAGCACAAACCCACGCTCTGCAGACTCAGCTTCGCTGACTTTAGCAAGCATTCTATCCGTCGTTCCCAGCACTTCGTGCGTATGCGCGACCCAACGAGCCGAATTGTTGAGTTCAACCACATTGTAAAACGTCACACACGCACCACCCAGGAAGAGAAACACGATCAAAACCAACATCAATGTCGCAAACGATCGACTGGTGATCAATTTCTCGATTTTACTGGACATGAGCCACCTCACCGGGATCGCCACTAAATTGGCTAGATGCCTCTCGGAGCGTTTCAATTTGACTTTTAGTTTGTCCGAGCGATGTGGTCAGGTACGTTGCACCCGACTCTCGCAGAGTGACCAACAGTTCGTCGAAATTTTTTAGCGTTCCAAAGCAGGCCACGATGATCGTTAAGTCATCGAGGTGTTTGCGAATCTCTTTGCACATGAAACGAGCTTGCGGCAAACCGCCTGGCGGCATGACTGCCAGCACGACTACATCCGGCCGCTGAGTCAGAATTTTTTCCACGACTGTCGACGGCAGGTTCTTGGTTGTTGCCAAATGCATCCGACAATTGTCGCCGAGCATGTCTTGCAACATCATTAACGCAACCTCTTCCGATTCGTGATGCACGGGATACGCGAACACGGACAATGGTGGCGTGGCGTCCTCATTGGTTGATGCGCGATCATCACCGAAGTGTTCTACCTCAATCGGCACCAAGGTCGTTGCGTGGCTAACTCGGTAGATGAATTCCTCCTCCGCCGGGGTAATGGCTTCTTTGATCCTTTCGCGACGAGTCCAACGCAAGGCCGGAATGACAACATCATCGAATGCTTTCGCACGCCCAAATTCATCTGCGTACGTATCAAAGACGCGTTTGCCCTCCGCCGAGTCTCCGGACAACAATCGCTGGAAGAACTGCAATCGTGCGTCCAGCGTCGGCTGTTCGGCCAGCAACACTTTCAAAGACCGCAAGTGGGGTAGATGCTGGCCCAAAACCACCAAACACACCGTCAAAGGTGTAGAGAGTAACAATCCGATCGGTCCCCAGATCCAGGCCCAAAATAAAGCCGCTACCAATAACGCGATTGGCGTCAAACCAGTCGTTTTTCCAAACACAATGGGCTCAATTACGTTGTTCGTAAAAAGCTCCCAGAGTGCGAAGAAAATGGCGACATAGATCGGTTGCGACCAACCACACGACGTCGCGACGCTGATCAACAATGGGAACAGAACTGATGCAGGGCTGCCTAAAAAAGGAATGAAGCGAAGTACCAACGTCAGGAAACCCCACAGGGCCGCATACGGTACGCCGAGGAAGTAAAGCCCCAGCCCGAACCACAGTCCGAACCCAGCATTGACGAGCAGTAAATTGAGCAGGTAACTACTGACTCGCTGGGCAGTGTCACGCATCAACCGAGTCGTTCCCGTCAGTGCTGAATCTCCCAGCAACGCGATGACACGATAGCGCATGTCTTCACGTTGGATCAGCAAGAACATCACCAGCACAACCACCAGCGCCGATTGGGCGAGCGGTTCGACCACCGGCAGCAGCATGCTCGCCACGCCGGACAACGGCGAGCTATCTTCGTTCTTGACGACAACAGGGATTGGCGAAGAAACCAAACTGTCGAAGCCTGACTTTGGTTTTGAG
>JBGSKR010000542.1:0-3484 GCA_041741135.1 Mariniblastus sp. | reverse complement strand
TTTCAAACTTGGTGTTTCGGATTTCTCGACTTCCGAACCGCTGAAGAACGCCGCCACGATTATTACTGGTGGGATGGACTTCATCGAGCCGGGGCTGGCTAAAATTGCGGCGATGTCTGCTGACGATTTTGCCAGCGCTGCGGAGCGAATCAAAGACGCTGGCATTCGCGTGCAGTCGGCGAACTGGTTTCTTCCGTCGGAGCTGAAAGTTACCGGCCCCGAAGTGGACGATTTGAAATCGCGGGCTTATCTCGAACTCGCGCTCGGCCGCGCAGAAAAACTCGGTGTCAAAGCCGTTGTCTTTGGCAGTCCGGGTTCTCGCTCATTGCCGGATGGCTTTTCAACGGAACAAGGCCGCGAGCAGTTGATTCAATTTTGCCACCTGTGTGCGGACGTGATTTGTCAGCACCAATGGAGTATGAAAATCGCCGTCGAGCACGTCAATCATACCGAAACGAATTTCATCAACGCGTTTGCGGAAGCAATCTCGATCGTTCGCTCGGTGGATCGTCCCGAAATTGGACTCGCCGCCGACTTCTATCATTTCGTGATGGAAAACGAATCCGTCGACATCATGCTTGACGCCGGCGACCTGATTTGTGCCGTTCAACTAGCAAATCCCAGTGGACGATGCTTCCCTAAACCGGGCGATTCAATTCCCGGATTGGAAACATTCTTTCAGCGCCTGCTCGATATCAATTATGCGGGCGGCGTCTCGGTGGAAGCGACGGTCGGCAGCGATTTGGAAGTCGACTGCCGTGCCGCGGTGGAATACTTACGAGCGATTCTTAGTTAGCCGACCGTCCTGCGATTTCAGCGAACTGTTCCTTGCAGGCTATCCAACGTGTTCACTCGTCAGACGTTTTGAAAACGCCTGCGACGGATTGCGACCCCCGACATTTTGCTAGAATGATGCGGATTCGCCCAAGTTCACTTGTGATGGTTTGAACATGCACCGTTTTGAGATTCTCGCCACGAACTTTGCCACGCCTGATCTCGTTCAAACCTCCACAGAGCTGGCTTCCATCGTCAACCGAAATGCTACTTGGATCGACGAAAATGTTGGCGTTAAGCAGCGACACATTTCTCAATTTGGTGATGACCCGGCAGAGCTGGCGGCTGCGGCGGCTCGTCCAATCATCGAGGCTTATGGTGCTCCTGATCTGCTGATCTATGCCAGCGCATCAAGCCGTCAATGTGTTCCCGACACGTCTGTTTTTGTCGCCCATTTACTTGGCCTCTCTTCCATTCCTGCTTTTAGTGTCAATGCCACCTGTCTGTCGTTTCTGGTCGCTCTTCAGAATGGTGTTGGTTTGATGGCTCTGGGAATGCACCGAAAAATTCTGATCGTGTCGGCAGAGCTTCCTTCTCTGTCTCGAAATTTTGAAGACGCGGAATCGGCCAGTCTGTTTGGTGATGGTGCTGCGGCTGTCCTGATGGCCGCGACCGAACGAGATTCGGGTTTGGAAGCCTTTCGGATGCAGTTATGGCCTGAGCATCGAGAGCTGACACAGGTTCGAGGCGGAGGATTGAAACGCCATCCGCTTCATGGATCGACCGGGCCGGAAGACTATTGGTTTGAAATGAAAGGTGAATCACTCTTGCGGGTGTCGATTGTGAAGCTTCGTAGGTTTGTCGAACAGTTCCTTGAAGATTCGAGAATGGAGATTACCGATTTTGATCT
The DNA here is from genome assembly GCA_041741135.1 of Mariniblastus sp. Taxonomy (GTDB): domain Bacteria; phylum Planctomycetota; class Planctomycetia; order Pirellulales; family Pirellulaceae; genus Mariniblastus. The sequence continues at coordinate 1,800 of JBGSKR010000542.1, read as the reverse complement.
GATCGTTCCTCATCAGGCGTCCAAACCCGGCTTGCGAATTCTGGAGCAGCTTAGTTTTCCCGCCAGTCGAACCGTGAACATTCTCGAAAATTATGGGAACACGGTGTCTGCTTCGATTCCCATGGCATTGGCCATCGCGAATGAGCAAAAACGGATTCAATCGGGAAGCAGACTGTTTTTGATTGGCACCGCGGCGGGACTTTCAATTGGAGCTGCGATCATCAAGTGGTAAATCAAAATAGCGAACTTGATACTTTGTTGATGTCGGCTGCATTGCGGTCGCTCGGCGAAAACCCACGCAGAATTTTGGTCACGGGCGCAACAGGATTCGTTGGTTCGCGACTTGCGCAGATTCTGAGACTCGCGGGTCACACGGTTACCGCGACTGGTCGAAGTCCCTATCGAACGACAGATAGGGACAACTTTGTCTCTGCCGATATTTCGAATTTCGAAGCGGTCAAAAAACTCTGCAACGACAAGGAGTTTGTTTTTCATTGTGCCGCCTGGACATCGCCTTGGGGAACGTTGAAGGAGCATCGACGTATCAATGTCTTGGGTACAAAAAACATTGTCGAAGGTTGTCGCAGTGAAAAAGTAGCTCGCTTGGTTCATGTTTCTTCAACCGCGATCTTTTTTCAGTTTGAGGATCGACTCGAAATTTTGGATCATGAACCGATTCCCTCTAAATTCAGCTCGCCGTATGCCCAATCGAAAGCAGAAGCTGAGGAAGTCGTGAACCACGCGATTCGCGATGGGCTGAATGCTTACATCGTTCGAGCCAGAGCGGTGTTCGGGCCGGGAGATCATGCGTTGTTGCCACGGTTTCTCAATGCTGCGAGGCAAGGCCGGTTGAGGCAAATTGGGAACGGTCAGAACTGGAATGATTTGACTTACATCGATAATCTGATGCTGGGTTTGATTCTGGCAGCGGATCCCAGTCGTCCGACCGGCGTTTGTACGATTACCAATGGGGAACCAGTTAAGCTTTGGGAAGTTCTGCATCGGGTACTTTCAGAAACCAATCATCCCATTCCGTCTCGCCAGATTCCCTATTCGTTAGCGAGAAGGGCCGCTCAAATGCTTGAGTGGAAGCACCGACTATTTCGCCAAAAGGGAGAGCCAGCGATCACGCAATACGGTGTTGGATTGTTGGCGAAGAACCAGACATTTCTTTCATCCGCCGCAGTCAATGATCTTGATTACAAACCGATCATTACCGTCACAGCGGGAGTCGAGCGAACGATCGACGCCTTGAAGTCTCGCAACGAAGCGCTGCCATTGGACTCAGCCCCTGCCGTCAACGTGCGTTTTTTCTCGACTGGTTATTTGGAAGCCAATCGAAGCCTCGCAGAAAAAAACGGAGTCCGCCAGAAGACACGCTTTCATGCTTTGGTCGCTCTCATCGATCATCCTAAACATGGCTTGACCCTGTTTGATACGGGATACAGTGGCGATTTTTTTGACGCGACTCGTCGATTTCCTTACCGCCCGTATCGATGGGCAACTCATGTGATCACCAAACCGCAATGGAGAATTGATAAGCAGCTTCAATCGCATGGCATTGAACCAAGTGAAATCAAACGAATCTTGATTTCTCATTTTCATGCTGACCACATTGCGGCACTGAGCTCGTTTACAAGTTCGGATTTTGTTTCATTAGCGAATGCGTGGAGGAATGTCGAAGGTCGAACTGGTTTTTCAGCAATTCGCAGAGGATTCTTGCCCGATCTTTTGCCAAAACACTTTTCAAAAAGTTTGCACCTCATCGAACACCTCCACCATCCAGGATTTGGAGACTTC
>JBGSKR010000541.1:0-1656 GCA_041741135.1 Mariniblastus sp. | reverse complement strand
GGGCAAATTTCGAGCAACACACCATGACGACAGCGGCCTCCATCCTCGCAGTTCTGGTTTTGGTCGGGCTGGCGATTCAGGTTGCGCAATCGATTTATCTGGTTCGATTGTTTCAAATTTACAAGCCGATTTTGCTTCCAGATAATTCATTACCTTCTTGCGCGGTAGTGTTGTGCCTACGCGGTTGCGATCCCGGGCTAAAGCAACACATCGAAGCTTTGCTCGACCAGGACTATCCTGATTTTCATGTGATGTTTGTCTTCGATCATCCGGAAGATTCGGCAGTGCGACTCGTCCAAGACGTGATCGAAACAAGAAAGTTTTCCAATGCAACGATTCGAGTCGTTGAGCCAAATGGCTGTTCGAGCCTGATCGCCAATGATCATGGAACCGTGTTGCCGGAATTGGCGACAGCATACGAAGTTCTGGCGATCGTCGATGCCGACGCGGCAACTTGGCCGACTTGGTTAAGAACGCTGGTTGCCCCACTTGTTGATACCGATTTAAGTCTGGTCTATGGAAATCGTTGGTACATGCCGCGAGTTCCGACGTTTGCCGCGATCTGCCGATTTGTCTGGAACTATGGCTCAGTTCAGCAGATGGTTTTTTTTCGATACCCGTGGGGCGGCAGCCTGGCGATGAAAGCCGAATTGGCGTTGCTTCCTCAATTCGGCGAGACATTAAAAAAGTCTTTTGGTAACGACACGCCGATGTTCTCGCTGGCTGACGCAGCGGGAATGAAGATGGCGTTTCATCCGGGAATCATGCTTGTCAATCAAGAACAGGTTCGCTTCCGCGATTTTTACACCTGGATCGGACGGCAGATGGTCTATGGACGCTTGTACCATCCGACATGGCCCATCGTCCTCGGCACGGGTGTCACAACCGCGTTGGTGGTCGGAGCTTCGATGCTGTTAAATTTTGTCAGCATCATGACCATGAACTGGAATGCTTTGTTGATCTTGTTTTCCGCATCAACCTTGTTTTGGATCATCTGGGTCGGAGCACTTTTTCATTTTGACAGCGTCGTTGGTCGCATGGTTAGTTCACGTGGAGAACCGCTTCGGTGGTGGAGCCCAGCAACTGCGATCCGGATTTTTCTGATTGCTCCCTGCGTTCAGTTTGTGTTTTTGGCTGGGCTGTTTCGTGCCAGCCGGATGAAACGAGTTCGCTGGCGGGGTGTTGATTACCAAATCGACGGGCCGTTTGAGGTTCGGATGACGAACTATTTCCCTTGGCTCTCAGAGAATTCAGGCGACGAGTCGATTCAGTAGTTCTATCGCTGGAAGCTTATGCCACTTCAATTCAATCGCGTGATGGATGGAGCGAAACCAATTTCGCTCAAAGCGATTTCGATTTGCTCACAGGACAACGGCTTCTGGCTTTCAAGGGCTGCGGTCAGCGCAGCCTCAAATACATTGGTGCCGAACGAACGTCCATCGAGCATCGGCGTCGACGTCACAAGATATTTCGCACCTCGCTCTCGCAGCATTTCCCGATCCTGCGAAGTGGTCGTGTTCGTCACGATGATTTTGCCGGCAATATTCTCGGGCAAGTGTCGCTTGATGTAATGGAAATCGTCAGCGATCACGCTAGCCCACTCAAACCACTTGCGAAACTTCGGACGGTTGACATGTTGCTGCTTGCCGGTTGGAT
>JBGSKR010000540.1:0-3085 GCA_041741135.1 Mariniblastus sp. | reverse complement strand
CTTGCAGAGTTCTCCCGCGCGGCGTATACAATCGTCGGTTCCTTCAATCGCTTCGACTGCAATCACGGATTGATTTTTTACCACCACGGTTTGGCCAATGTCCAATCGTCCCATTTCCTTGGCCATCGTCCAGCCGAACTCGATGTCTTTTTGCTGCGAAGAATTGGGACCACGTCGTGTTAACAGACCCGGTTGGACAAGCAATTCCGGAGCGTAATCGGTGGCAGGGGCGAAATGAATTCCACCAGCAGCAAAGAGTTCGGTAACCATATTCAACAAAGTATCGTCTCGGCGGTCTTTGGTTTTCGTCGCGTAGATCGGATAAAAGTGTCGGCAAGTAGTCCAATCCGGCAAATGCTTCCACAAATGAAACTTTTGAAACAGCAACGTTTTGAAAATCTTGCCGGCCATCGTTGCTTGCTCGATTCCATGGCGACGAAGATAGCGAACTTGAGCACCCATTCGTCCCATACCAAACACACGGAAGTCGGCACAAATGTCGGCCAGCTTCGAATCAGCATGATCGGCAATCGCGAGGCAATGGACTTGGTAACCCTGCCGATTTAACGACTCGGCAACGCGCAGTGGAAAGTCTCCCCAGCCCGCGACCAATCCGATTTTTTTTTCGAGTTTCATGCCGCTTGACGATTAAGCGCTACAACGGGTTGTTCATGAGGCTGCGATCTTTGGGACTCGATCAAAGCGGTCAACTCTTCGATTTGCTTTTCCATGTTTCGAATCGATTTGCGCATCTCAGGCAACTTCGCTCGACTGGCCAACAATTGCATTTCTTCTCTGGCGGGTCTCGCCGGAATTCCAAACATGCGTTGTCCCGGTTCCACGTCGTGCATCAACCCCGACTTCGCGGCAATCTGAGCACCAGTGCCAATTATCAAGTGATCTGCCAAGCCGACTTGACCGCCCATCACCACAAAATCACCTGTTTGGCAACTGCCGGCAATCCCCACTTGAGAGCACAGCAAATTATGTTTTCCGATGCGACAGTTGTGTCCGACCATCACCGCGTCGTCGAGCTTGCTGCCTTCGCCGATGACGGTTGAATCGTAGGTGCCGCGATCAATGGTCGAATTCGCACCGATCTCCACATCGGATTCAATGACTACGTTTCCCAGTTGCGGCGACAAACGATGACCACTTGCTGAACTGTGATAGCCGAAACCATAAGCACCCAGTACGACACCACCGTGAATTAGACAACGATCGCCGACAACCGTGTTTTCATACAGCACCGCGCCGGGAAAAATTTTCGTGTGAGAACCGATACGGCAGTTTTCCATAACGGTGACATTGGGAAAGATAACTGATCCGCAGCCAATTTCGACGTCGTCCATGATGACGGCTCCCGGATAGATACTGACGTCTTCCGAAATTTTTGCTGATGGTGCGACTAGAGCTTCCGGGCTGATGCCGATCCGCGGGCGGCTGACGGGAGTTCGAAACAAGGCCACGATCTTTGCGAAAGATTCAACAGGATTGGGAACCTGAAGACATGGCTTGGTAAGTGGTGCCAGAGAAGATCCGATTACCGCAGCAGCCGCAGAACTCGATTCAAACTCTTCCAAATACTTGTCAGAAGTGACCAGCGTAATGTGATGAGTCTGCGAATACGAAATGGCCGCCGCGCCATGAATTGGAACAGGATCCGACTCTCGAAATATTTGATCGCTCATATCGTGCGGCAGCAGAACGGTGCCGCCGACGAGTTTCGCAAGTTCGTGTAGATGCCACATAGGTCAGGCTTCCTTTCCTGAAAATCGTTTCCAACGTCAGGAAGCCCCAACCCATTTGAATAGGTTGCGTGAAGTTCGTAATCTACACGACCGATTAGCGACCACGCTCGGTTTCCTTGACGCGACTATTGGAAACGAAAACGTGAAAATCGGGTAGTCCGGTTTTCTGCTAGCGAGAGTTTAGGCGAGCGGAAAATTACATCTTGTTGTAGCGGAACTCGCTAGAGTTCCACTACACGCGAGGGAATTAGGGCGAATACTACCAGGATTCAAAACGAATCTACCGCACAGCTCACACCAAAGACACTCAAGATCAACTAATAAACGGGTCGCTGTTCTGTATACAAGCCGGGTTGGTCGGTGCCGTCACCGTTCCAGTCGCCGACAACCGGTTTGTCTCCTGCGTTGCCCATCTCAAAGACTTTATCGGTCGCGTCGAATTCACGGTTGCCGTTGCTGTCGATCATCCATTGTCCGGCACGGTAAACGGCAATCTCGTCGACACCATCACCGTTAAAATCTCCCACTAACGGAATGTCACCGGCCTGACCAAACTGAACCGAAACGTCATCGGAATCAAATCTGCCGTCACCATTCATGTCCAATTGCCAAACTCCGTCTTTGAATGTACCGATTGAACGAATGCCGTTGCCGTTCCAATCACCAGCAGCTGGAATCAATTCTTGTTCACCGTAACCAAAGACGTGATCGATCTCGTCAACGCGTCCACGTCCGAAACTGGTCAGTTTCATCACGCGAGCTCCATGGGCCGCTTCAGCCACCATCGGAGGCACGTTTTTCGGTCGCGTCATCGGATCGTTGTCTGGGTTCGGCAAACCAGGATCGCGAGCGATGGCTTCTCGATCATGTTCCCACTCAGGGCCGTAAATACCGATATCGTCTTTTCCGTCTCCATCCCAGTCACCAACAACCGGTCGGTCGCCGGCATCGCCCAGCTTAATCAATAGATCCGCTTCGTCCCAGCGACCGTTTCGGTTGATATCAATCATCCAGTAACCATCTTTGAAGACTGCGATCTCATCGATCCCGTCGCCGTCAAAATCACCGGCAAGTGGTGTTCCGCCAAACATCCCGAATCGAGCCTCGCGAGCGGATTTCACAAGATCGTCGTCTTCGCCACGAGTTTCCGTGAACGTCCAGAATGCATCGTCCATTTCATAACGGTTCCAATCGTTGGAGCTTATGAAACCAGCTTGTTGCCAAACCGAATTATTCCCCAACCCTTCGTCTTCACCGCGCGGCAAGCCGCCATTGATCACACTCAAGTGCCACGTGTACGACTCAGATGCTGTCGCTTGCGTCTGGAATGATGC